>USSH01000059.1 GCA_900557435.1 uncultured Coprococcus sp.
GATATTTTATCAGGTCTTAGTGATAAAGAAGAAATTAAAGAAGAGAACTTTATTTATAAGAACCGTTTATTCGATGCAAAACTTGAATATACTAAAAATATGCAAGAGGCAAAAGACCGCAAACATGATGCGTTCACATTTGAATATCACTTAATCGATTTATTGAAAATGTCTAACTTCTCATTTGCAGAAAAACAAGCTCAAAAAATCGAGAACTACAAATATTCATTTAATACACGTGATTTCTTATTGAAAAACGGTTTATATATTGCGATTATTTTTGTATTCATTTTCTTATGTATCATTACACCAATTAAAAAGAATGGATTACAACTTCTTACTGTCAACAACATCTTGAGTATTATGCAACAAGCATCACCAAGAATGTTCTTAGCATTAGGTGTAGCCGGATTAATCATGTTAGCTGGTACCGACTTGTCTGTTGGACGTATGGTTGGTATGGGTATGACAGCCGCTACAATTATTATGCACAATGGACCTAACACGGGTTCAGTATTCGGACATGTATTTGATTTCTCAACTATGCCAGTTGGAGGAAGAATTCTTTTAGCATTAGTTGTTTGTGTTGTGTTATGTACAATGTTTACAACAATTGCTGGTTTCTTTGCAGCTAGATTTAAGATGCACCCATTCATTTCAACAATGGCTAACATGCTGATAATCTTCGGACTTGTAACATATGCGACAAAGGGTGTTTCATTTGGTGCTATTGATTCAGCAATACCAAATATGTTCATCCCAACAATAGGAAGCTTCCCAACTATTATCATTTGGGCAGTAGTTGCTGTAGTAGTAGTATGGTTCATCTGGAACAAGACTACATTTGGTAAGAATCTGTACGCTGTAGGTGGAAACCCAGAGGCAGCAGCAGTTTCAGGTATATCAGTATTTAAGGTAACACTTGGCGCATTCATCCTTGCCGGTATCCTTTACGGATTCGGATCATGGCTTGAGTGTAACAGAATGGTTGGTTCAGGTAGTGCAGCTTATGGACAGGGCTGGGATATGGACGCCATAGCAGCCTGCGTTGTTGGTGGTGTTTCATTCACAGGTGGTATCGGTAAGATCTCTGGTGTTGTAACTGGTGTTCTTATCTTCACATCACTTACCTACTCACTTACCATTCTTGGTATTGATACAAACCTTCAGTTCATATTCGAAGGTATCATCATCCTTGCCGCTGTAACTCTTGACTGTCTCAAGTATGTACAGAAGAAGTAAGGAATAACAAATTTAACTCTCACAAAACCTTTATAAAAAAAGCCGCTCGGATCTTCTACAGGATGGATTGAGCGGCTTTTTTCATAAGGAGGGACCCGCATAAGCGGGAGGATTCCTTGTGAAGTGCACGAAGTGCACGCATGACGCAAGGCATGTGGATTGACGGACGCATGCACGGAAGGCTGGGCTGTGGAGATATTTATATATTGTGAATTTTTAGACGAGTGTTCCACTTCCTTCGCTCTATTTTCCTGTAAGGGTTATATGTGGGGGGAAAAGCTACAATTTTATCCTTAATAAGGGATAAATACATGTTTTTGGAGAAAATTTCGTAAAATTATCCTGGAAGTAGGAATCTGGGCTGTTTTAGGAAAATTTTATCCTACAGCGGCTATTTTGTTGGAGATAGGGAAAATATTCCAGATTACGAGCTGGCAAGACGGTCAGTCGGAAATAAGCAGGATCCTCAGCCGGGAACAAGCTGGATCTATAACCGGGAATAAGCTGGATTCTCAGCTGTAAACAAGCTGGATCCTCAGCTGGAAACAGGCAAGGTTTCGAGCCACGGGCAGGTGAGAAATTTCCCTAACGGTATAGATGAAGAAATAATGAAAAAATAATAAAAGTACAGATATTCTTTGCGGTATTTGATATAATTACACTGCTGGAAAAGACCGGTGAACCGGGTGGCATTTGATGATAGAAAGGATTCTTACTATGGATAAATACAAGGTTGTCCTTGTCGATGACGAGGAAGATGTTATAGATGTTATAGAGAGAAAGATCCATTGGGATATGCTCGGATTTGATGTTGTGGGCAGTGCCAACAACGGTGTTAAGGCTCTTGAACTGGTGGAGAAATTGCAGCCGGATGTGGTCATAACGGACATCAAGATGCCGTATATGGACGGTCTTGAGCTGTCCAGGCGGCTCAACAATGATTATCAGAATATACACATCATCATATTCACAGGATTTGATGAGTTTGAGTATGCCAAGGAGGCAGTGCACCTTGAGATAGAGGAGTACATGCTCAAGCCTATAAATGCCTTAGAACTCTCAGACTGCCTGAAGAGGGTCAAGAACTCTCTGGACAAGGAGAGGGAGGAGAAGCTGAATGTAGAAAAGCTTGCAAATTATTTCAATGCATCTCTGCCTGTTCTTCAGACAAATCTGTTTGTATCCCTGATAGAGGGCAGAGTGAGCGAGTCGGATTATGAGAAATTCCTTGCAGCATACCAGATAGATATGAAGGGACCATTTTATTGCTGCGCGGTTTTTCATACATCGGAGCATCACGTTCCAGATGGAATGAACCCACTTCTGTTGTCAATGTCGGTGGAACAGCAGATCAAGGACAGAATTGCTGATACATGGACATGCAAGGTATTTACATATCTGGGCAACACAGTGCTCATCATCGAGATAGCCTCAGAGGATGCCATGGCGGAGCTGACGGATGCCTGTGACAGATTCTGCAGATGGGCTTACCGAGTCATGGGCGCCGTGGTTACTGCCGGGATTGGCAGAGTGTGCGACAGTCTTCTGAATATCAACAATTCGTATGAGGGTGCCAGGGAAGCTGTATCATACAGGGTTTTATACGGAACCCAGAGGGCTATAAACATTGCTGAGATCGCACCGAAGGAGCAGAAGGCAGCAGTACAGTATGAAGATGCAAATATGCATGAGCTTATCAAGTCAATATATCTTGGCAAAAGAGATGCCATTGAGGGCGCAGTGCATGATGAGATAGAGAAGCTGCACAGATCTGCACAGACCATGAACAGGTACAAGCTGACGCTCATGGAGATGGTAGGAACATTCTACAGATTTTGCGCAAATAATTTTATAGATTTTGATAATTTTTCAGGTGGGATCAGCAACCCATACGAGAAGGTTCCTGAGATGGATGAAGCTACCCTCACAGCATGGCTCATAGACACATCGATGGCGATCGGCGAGGAATTGAAAAATGCCAGAAATAACACATCCAGAAGAATGGTAACGGATGCCCAGAATATGGTGGTTGACAGGTATATGGAGCCAGACTTGTCGCTGGACACGGTGTGCTCAGAGCTTGGTGTGTCCAATTCATATTTTTCATCGGTGTTCAAGAAGGAGACAGGCAAGTCATTTATCTCGTATCTGACGGATTACAGGATGGATCACGCAGCCAATCTCATACTTGAGACAAATGAGAAAAGCTATAAGATAGCAGAGCAGGTTGGATATCAGGATGCAAATTATTTCAGCTACGTGTTCAAGAAGAGATTTGGAATGTCGCCATCAAAGTACAGAACTGAACATACGGGGAATAAGTAGAGCAGAGAAAGTATAAGGGGAGTAGAATTGTTTTGAAGATCAGAGAGAAAAAGAAGGGTACTCAGGGCAAAAAGCAGAAAAACAAATATTCTCTGCGCGCGAGGCTGCGAGGCTGGTTTCATCATGGCAGATTTATAGGATTTGACATACAGTCAATAATCATGGCAGTCCTTACTGGGTTGACGATTACAACAACTGTGGTTATGGGACTTCTTATTTACAATAGATTCAAGCTTGCGATAAAGCAGACGGCAGTGTCAAATGCAGAAATCATGATAGAGAGTACTGTGGATAAAGTGGATACAGACCTGGTAGGCATCAGACAGATATCTAATGGAGTGAATTATAATATCATCCAGGAATATGATATCTCCAGTCAGGAGTTCAGCAGACAGTTCAGCCTTTTATATGAGGTGAATGCTGACAAAGTACAGAGTATGGCGTTGTACGACAATTCCGGGAAACTTGTTGCTGCGGAGCCGGTTGCAGTGCAGAAGGATAAGGTTAATGTTGAGGAACAGGAATGGTACAAGAATGCATCTGAAGATATAGAGAATATGCACTTTTCTACACCGCATATACAGGATCTGTTTCAAGATGGCGCCAACAGGTACTATTGGGTCATATCCCTCAGCCGCTCCGTTGATATCAATGATGGGGATAAGCCGGTAAACGGTGTGCTGCTGGTAGATATGAAGTACTCCGTGATCGAGGAGACTCTTTCAAGGATCAATGATTCTTCGAGTGAGACTTATTATTATCTGTGCAACCGTGACGGAGAGATCATATACCATCCGCGAAGAGCAGAGATAGACCGAGGCTTTTTCACAGAGGAAAGTACAGAGGCAGCGGGATATGATGACGGTACATATGAGATCAAGATGCCGAGAGGCAAAGAAAATGTTGTTGTCAGCAGCATAGCTTACACTGGATGGAAGATCATAGGAGTTGTCCCGGAAAGTGTTCAGACTGTCAGCATCAATCAGTACAGATATTACATCATAACTACAGTTGTGATATTGCTTATGATGCTCTTGTGGGTGAATAGGATCATAACAAAGAAAATCTCAAAGCCTATACTTAAGCTGAATGAATCAGTAAAGTCATATGAGACAGGCGGAACCACGGATATATATATTGGAGGATCCTCCGAGATAAGGCATCTGGGATATTCGGTCAAAAAATCCTATGAGCAGATAGAGATTCTGATGCAGGAGATAATCAGACAGCAGAATGAGCGGAGAAAGAGTGAGATGGATGCGCTCCAGAGTCAGATCAATCCGCATTTCCTGTATAATACACTGGAGTCCATAACATGGATGGTGGAGGCAAACAGAAATACAGATGCAGTATTTATGATATCTGAGCTTGCAAAGCTGCTGAGGATAAGTCTGTCAAAGGGCAGAACTGTCATAAGGATAGCGGACGAGATCCAGCACAGCACGAGTTACATGAACATACAGAAAGTAAGGTATAAAGAAAGATTTGCTACAGAATTTATCATAGACGAAGAGATAAATGACTATTGTACAGTTAAGCTTATCGTGCAGCCAATCCTGGAAAATGCAATATACTACGGTGTGGGCAACATGGATGAGGACGATGGTGGCAAGATAACTGTCCGCGGCGAGAAGAAGGGCGATGACATATACATTTCAGTTGAGGATAATGGTATGGGTATGTCGGAGGAGGTAGCCCGGAACATCCTTGTGGACAACAATAAGGTGCCAAAGCATGGCTCAGGAGTGGGTGTTATCAATGTTCACTCTAGGATAAAGCTGATGTTTGGCAGTGAGTATGGATTAAAGGTTTACAGTGAGCCGGACGAGGGAACAAAGGTTGTCATTCACATTCCAGCCATTCCTTATACGGAGGAGAACAGAGAGAGACTTGAGAGGCAGGATTTTGGAAGGGGGATGGTGACAGATGAAGAAGAGTAAGATAACCTTTCTGATCGCGGAGCTGTTTCTGGTGGTTATAGCCGGATTCTTTATACACCAGATATTCCGGGAAAATGTGCCTCAGAAAAGAGTAGCGGTCATACTTTCAAATTCCGGTGATAAGAGGTGGGATGGACTTATAAACGGACTTAAACAATCAGCAAATGTCAATGATGTCCATCTTATCATATGCAACACCGATGATATCGAGTCGGCTCAGGATGAGAAGGAACTCATAGATGAGCAGCTTGAAAATAATGTAGATGCATTCATAATTTGTCCGGCACCGGGCGAGGATACATCGGGTATGCTGAGGCAGCTTGACGATGTGCCATTTGTACTTATAACCCAGGATGCATACAGTGAAGATGGCGCTTCGGGATTTGTCACGATAAAACCTGACAACTACAAGATAGGGTATACCCTTGGAGAACAGATCAAGGCAAATGATGCAGACGGACTCAGTGGCAAAAGCATAGGTATTATAACTGGATATTCCCAGACAGAGGGAAGTGTGAGCGGAAAAGCAGGACTTATGGATGCGATAGAAGGAACCGGATGCGAGGTGAGCTGGGTGTACAGCCGCTGTGGCAATCAGAACATATGTGGCATTGTGGATATTCTGGGAAAGGTGGACTACATGGTTGTGATGGACACATATGCGATCGATGAGATAGGAGAGAATGCGGATAATGGTATGTACAATGGCGCCCAGATATATGGAATGGGGACCAGCGTAAAATCTGTGGCGCTGCTTGATGCGGGCAAGATAAAGTGCCTTGTTATTCCTGATGGCTACGGCGTTGGCTATGCCAGTGTGGCTGAGATAGCAAAAGGTCTGAACAGCAGGTTGTATACGATGAAGAGTCGGGAGGAGGACATAAAGATAATATACAGTGACGATTTGTTCTCCGATGATGTAGAGAGGTTTTTATATTCATATGAGTAGACAGAAACGAAGAAAAATATATGTGCTTGTGCTGGCAATGGCGATGATAGTCTCGCTTATGGGCTGCGGCAGCAGCAAACAAAAATCAGACAAAACCATGAGAGTCGGGGTGGTCACTTATACAGCAGATGATCCATTCATAAATGCCATGGTTGAAAAGGTGAAATCTCAGCTTAAGACTATGGAGACCACAAATATGAATGTGATAGTATCGGTGAGAAGCGGTGATAATGATCAGCGTGAGCAGGACGAGATAGTTGATGAGATGATAGATGCAGGCTGCGATGTGCTGTGTGTGAATCTTGTAGACAGAACTGCACCGGCAAATATCATCAAGTCAGCAAGGCAGAGTGATATACCAGTGATCTTTTTCAACAGAGAGCCGGTGCGTGATGACCTTATGCAGTGGGAAAAGCTCTACTATGTTGGTTGTGACGCAAAAGAATCCGGGGATATGCAGGGTGAGATTGCGGCAGATTATATAAAGAAGCATGGCGAAGTGGATCGCAATGGTGATGGCAAGATACAGTATGTTCTTCTGGAGGGTGAGGCCGGACACCAGGATGCCATAAGCAGAACTGACTGTTCGGTGAAGACCATCATGGAAGGTGGAGTGGAGCTTGAGAAGCTCAGTTATCAGTTTGCCGACTGGAACAGAGGTCAGGCAGAGAACAGAATGACACAGCTTATAAGTCAGTATGGCAGTCAGATAGAGCTTGTCATATCCAACAATGATGAGATGGCGCTGGGCGCAGTTGAGGCGTACAATAACTCCAAAATAAGCCGGGACAGATGGCCTGTGATATTTGGAATAGATGGACTTGATGATGCTCTCCAGGCGATAAAACAGGGAGACATGCAGGGCACAGTGTACAATGACAAAGAGGATCAGGCAGGGGAGATAGCAAGATTGGCAGTTGATCTCTTCAATGGAAGCAGCCTTGATGGTCATAGGCTTGACGAGGGCAGATATTACGTGTCGCCTTACTGTAAGGTCGATGTTGACAGCGTGGATGATTTTTTGCATAGGTAAGGGTAACTAACTGATACATGGAAAAAGTCGTGAATTAAAAGCATATATAATTGGAGAAAATCTGTCTGGAAAAATTATCAAGAACTAATGTAGAGATACAGATCCAATTATATATTCGGGAAGGATGCATATGGAAAATAGCTGGATAGAAGAATTTTACAGAGAGACGGATGCAGATAAAAGACTTGAACTGTTGAAAAATAACAGCACGGATATGGGCGGTGACAGCGCCGGTTCGTCTACTGCCTTCCGTCAGAGATTGTGGACGGCGAGATATGGCAAGAGAAAGCCGAAGAATGATGCATTTGTGGGCTGCCTTATGGAGCTCAAATACATATCGGAAGGCGGTTCGGTTGACATCGGAGGTCAGAAAAAGAAACAGGCCGTGGAGATCATAAGCAAGTTATGCCTGTTCGATGCGGACAGAAGAAGTGCCGAGGAACAGGAGATACTGCTTTATGAGCTCAAGAATGCGTTCCTCAAGTTCATCGAGGTGAGCAGAGGCGGCAGAGGTTTCACATCCATAGCATTTGGCATGGGACAGCTCTCTGACGAGGGCGTGGCGAAGAAGATCGCGGATCAGATAAGCTCCATCGCATTTGACGCACCACATATGCTACACATGGACAAGGAATTTGCCATACTTCAGAGTGCTGCACTGGCGGCATTCAGGCAGGAGTATCCGAACAGGGAGCATTTCTTGAGAAAATGATGAGTATTTAGAACCATATAAGTCCTGTTTTGAATATGATTAGATAATGCAAAAGACTATCGTGTGTTAAAATACATGATAGTCTTAGTTATTTAGGGTATCTAGTTATAAGTGAACGTATGAAATATGGATCTGAAGACAGAACATGTATCATCAGAATCCTTAGCGTTCATAAATATCACTTCATCCCTCGTCTTTATCATGATTACGGGATAGCTGTCTGCGTATACATACATTTCACATTTGCCGTAGGTGCTGCTCTTGAAATGGCCGATCAGGTATTCATCGGTGGCACCTCCGTTGACACGGACAAAATTGTCGTCTGGCAGTTCGTCCAGAAGCTGAACATCCTCGATGTCATCAAAATATATCTCCGATGAGTATATGGCAGCAGACACTGTGAGTTTGTTGGAGTCAAGATGAGTGTCAATATGCACGTTTATGAATGGCACAAGCGCACCTATCATCCAGACGATGCAGGCGATGATAAGGATATATGTAAGTCCTGTAAAAATCTTTGCGCCCCTGGTGGCATAGTTAAATGTATAATTTCCACTCTGCAATCTGTTTTGAACCAGCACATGCGGGTCGGAAGGATTGTAGTAATATCCGGTTTTCCAGTATTCGTCGTCGTCCACGTAGAGAGGCTGGGTGTCGGCGGCCAAGAGTTCACGTTTTCTGCTCTGAGCCATGAGGAGAGGCACAAACAATCCGATGGCAGCAAGAGTCTGGATAAATATATAGACATAGAGTGCGGAGCTGCACAGTGAGACATCTACAAGCGCACCCCTGAAATTTAGGATATCAGAAAGCAAAATTTGCTGGGACTTATTGGCTGATGATATGCAGTGAATCAGGGTGTCAATAGCGACATATACCCATGCGACAGCATTTGTTGCCGAAAGAACCAGCATTGCTAGTCCCTTGTATATCTTCATGGTTTTGTTGACGGTCTGGTTGAGCTGGGTATCCGAGCTGTACACAGTTCGCTCGTGTCGGTTTACATATATGTGGAATATCATGGATGTAAGTGATATCAGGACGGAGCAGAGTCCCATTATTATCATTGTGGTTGATATGACCGCACTTTTTCCTATCGCAAATGGCACTAGGCAAATGAGCTCTACAAGGATTATTATTCCATGATAATTGAAACTGATCTCACTTTTGCCGATCTGGGTTGACACATTTGTATCAATGTAACGTTTTCTTCTTTGATCAGGGACCACCCAGTCATTTGCCATCTTCAGAGCATACATTTTCCTGTGCGCAGAGTTGTTTGCATATGTTATAAGGAAACAGAATGCGATCATCCAGATAGTGTATGCAAGTACAAATATAATGATCTCCCAAAACACGACAAAGCATAGGGCTGTTCCGAGGATGAGATTTATCCAGATAATCCGGTTCATCTTACGTCTGGCAGCAGCAACAATATTAAGTACGGTTTCGTCTTCACTGTGTTCCTTTGGAATGTGGACGCCCAGGAGCATTCCCTCGGTATACGAATAATTACTTGTATATACGAACTTCATTATGAGCAGTATGAAGAAGTTCATAAACAGGAATATGATAAATAATGCTATGCTCATAAGCGGCTCCTTTCTGTTGTTTTAGTGGATATTTGTTGTATAAAGATTCTTTCTCCCAGTGATGATAATGATTATTCATAATTGGTATTATTTTCATGCAAATTGGTTACACCATATCGGCTAATAGTTCATTGTATTATATTTGGATTGGAGAAGACTTCATTTTGGAATACACTTTATCGCACAATTTGAGAAAATCATCCCTGTTCATTCCGGTTATGCTTGCCTCGGCGGACAGAAGTTCCAGCTCTGACTCCAGCTTGTCACGGAACTCGGCGTTCATATTGATATTTTCTGATACAAATGCTCCAAGCCTTCTGTCAGTTTTGATATATCCTTCGTTTTTGAGTATCTGGTATGTCTTATTCACAGTCATGGTGTTTACGCCGGCATCCGCCGCAAGCTGTCTTACAGTGGGAAGCTTTTCACCTGGCTGTATCTCGCCTTTGCCGATTCCCTTTACTATCTGATTGCGCAGCTGTACATATATGGGTGTGTCACTGCTCATGTCAAGCTCTATGATCATGTGGTGTCCCTCCTTTTTGTATTATCTGTATTATAATATATAATACAGACTCCGCAATAAGTCAACTATTAGAAACCGCCGTATAAATAAAAATCATCCGTGAGCAAGTTGATTACCCACAGATGATCCTTATATCTTGTGAAATTTTATTTTTGCGTAGCTGATTTTTGCAGTTCCAATAATCGTTCATTTGAAATGATTTTTTCGGAAAAAGACTTTCTGATCAATTCAAAATCCGCCCCATTTGAAAAAAGACTGAGTATAATTTTCTCATCTTCCAGTCTTTTGAGTTTTTGAGATGGGGTTTCTTCCACTGTGCCACCCATGATACTCACCATCCTTTCCTCATATTCATTG
>USSH01000060.1 GCA_900557435.1 uncultured Coprococcus sp.
TGGAGATCCTCATTCCATTTGTGACCGCCAAGATAATCGATGAGGGAATCAACGGACAGGACATGAGCAAGGTGTATATGTATGGCGGACTCATGCTTGTACTGGCTTTCCTAAGCCTTTTCTTTGGAGTGATGGCGGGCAAATTCGCTGCCAGCGCATCGACAGGATTCGCGTGTAACCTGAGGGAGGGCATGTACAGGAATGTTCAGGAGTTCTCATTTACCAACATTGACAAATTCAGCACCGCAAGTCTTATAACACGAATGACAACTGATGTGACAAATGTACAGAATGCATATCAGATGCTCATACGAATAGCGGTAAGGGCACCGCTCATGCTCATATGCAGCATGATAATGTGCTTTACCATCAACGTGGAGCTGTCATTTATATTTGTGGCGGCACTTGTGGTTCTTGGATTTGGCCTGTTCTTCATCATATTCAAGGTGACACCTATATTTGACGAGGTGTTCAGAAACTATGATAACCTGAATGCCAGTGTTCAGGAAAATGTATCAGCGATAAGAGTTGTAAAGGCATTTGTCAGGGAAGAATATGAGGATAAGAAGTTTGGAAAGGCAGCAGAGGTCCTTGCGGAATTGTCCATAAAGGCTGAGAGTTTGCTGGCCTTCAACAATCCTATCATGATGTTCGTTATCTTCACATGTATGATGCTCCTCTCATGGCTCGGAGCGCACTTTATAGTCGGCGGAAGTATGACGACAGGTAATCTCACATCACTTTTCAGCTATGTCATGAGCATGATGATGTCGCTGATGATGTTGTCTATGGTATTTGTCATGATCTCCATGAGCATGGCGAGCATGAGACGTATATCTGAGGTTCTTGAGGAGACTCCGACCATGACAAATCCTGATGAGCCAATCATGGAGGTTCCTGACGGAAGAATAGATTTTAACCATGTGGATTTTGTATATAAGGCAGGGAGTGCAGAGGACACGCTGAAGGATATTGATATTCACATAAAGTCTGGAGAGACAGTTGGTGTGATAGGTGGAACCGGCTGCGGTAAGTCGACATTTGTCAATCTGATAAGCAGACTTTACGATGTGAAGCCGGACGGTGGTTCGGTCTGTGTCGGAGGACATGATGTGCGTGATTACGATATGGAGGTCATCCGAAATGAAGTGGCGGTTGTGCTCCAGAAGAATGTGTTGTTCTCAGGCACGATACTTGACAACCTGAGATGGGGAAAGGCGGATGCCACGGAGAAAGAGTGCCGTGAGGTGTGCGAGCTTGCCTGTGCGGATGAGTTCATAGACAGGATGCCGGATGGATACAACACCTGGATCGAGCAAGGCGGAAACAACGTGTCCGGTGGTCAGAAGCAGAGACTCTGTATTGCCAGAGCGCTGCTCAAGAGTCCGAAGGTACTCATTCTCGATGATTCCACAAGCGCAGTTGACACCGCTACGGATGCGAAGATCAGGCAGGCATTTGCAACCAAGATACCGAACACCACCAAGATCATCATATCCCAGAGAATATCAAGTGTGCAGGATGCCGACAGGATCATAGTTCTGGATAACGGAATGGTGAGCGGATTTGACACACATGAAAATCTGCTGAAGAATAACACGATATATAAGGAGATCTATGACGTCCAGATGTCAGGCGGCGGAGATTTCGATGAGAAGATGAATTAATTATGAAGGAAAGGAGGCAGTGTAATGACAGGAAATACAGAGAAATACAGTGAAAATAAGATGGATGATAAAGTGGATGCAGGGCTGAAGAGACCTGGAAAGGATCAGGGCAAAAATCCTATGAAGGCACTTGGCAGGCTGCTCCGATATGTCCTCAAGGAATATAAGCTGGCTTGTATTACTGTTGTGGTCAGCATACTTATATCGGCGCTCGCAATACTGAGCATATCGATGTTCATGCAGAAACTTATCGATGTATATATTGAACCGATGATGAAACAGAGTTCACCTGATTATGGACCTCTCGCCCACAGGATGCTGGGGCTTGGTCTTATACTTGTGCTGGGAATCATTTGCGCCTACGCATACAACAGGATCATGGTAAATGTGACCCAGGGAACCATGAAGAGGCTCAGAGTTCAGCTCTTTGAGCGAATGGAATCTCTTCCGATATCTTTCTTTGACACACATGCACATGGAGATATCATGTCGGTGTACACCAATGATGTTGACACACTCCGCCAGGTCATAAGCCAGAGTATGCCGCAGCTTATCAACTCAAGCATCACATTTATCTCAACACTCATTGCGATGATAATTCTTGATATACCGCTCACGGTGCTTTCAGTCGTCATGGTGCTTATCATGATAAAGGCGACGTCGAGCTTGGGCGCGAAGTCGGGAAGATATTTCATGAAGCAGCAGCAGGATCTTGGTAAGGTAAATGGCTATATAGAGGAAATGATGAGCGGACAGAAGGTTGTCAAGGTGTTCTGCCACGAAGAAAAGGCATATGACGATTTCTGCAAGTTGAACAGATCTCTTCAGGACAGCGCCTACAAGGCCAATATGATAGCCAACATTACCATGCCGGTGAATGCGAACCTTGGAAACATAAGCTACGTTCTCTGTGCTGTACTTGGAGGTGTACTTGCAGTAAATGGCTGGTCAGGGCTTACCATAGGAACACTTGTGGCATTCCTGACGCTTAACAAGAACTTTACGATGCCGGTTACACAGATAAGTCAGCAGATCAATGCAATAGTCATGGCGGCTGCCGGAGCTGACAGGGTATTTACCATGACAGACGAGAAACCTGAGGAGGACGAGGGCTATGTTGAGCTGGTAAATGCAAAGAAGGATGCAAATGGCAATCTCACGGAGACCGAGGAGAGAACCGGACTCTGGGCATGGAGACATAGGCATGAGACAGGTGAAGTGACATATAGGGAACTCACAGGTGAGGTTGAATTTGAGAATGTTGATTTCGGTTACAACCCGGATAAGGTAGTTCTGCACGACATAAATATGTATGCAAAGCCTGGTCAGAAGATTGCATTTGTCGGAAGTACAGGCGCAGGCAAGACGACTATAACCAATCTGATAAACAGGTTTTACGATATACAGGACGGCAAGATAAGGTACGACAATATCAACATAGGCAAGATCAAAAAGCCGGATCTCAGACGAAGTCTTGGTATAGTTCTTCAGGATACACATCTGTTCACAGGAACAGTCATGGATAACATAAGATACGGCAAACTGGATGCCACGGATGAGGAGTGCATCAAGGCTGCAAAGCTGGCAAATGCCCACGATTTCATAAAGCGTCTTCCTGACGGCTACAACACAGTGCTCACCGGAGACGGGGCAAATCTCAGTCAGGGACAGAGACAGCTGCTGGCTATCGCGAGGGCGGCGGTTGCAGATCCACCGGCTCTGATCCTCGATGAGGCTACATCATCCATTGATACGAGAACCGAGGCAATGGTTTCAAAGGGAATGGATGCCCTCATGGAGGGAAGAACGTCATTTGTCATAGCTCACCGACTTTCCACGGTCAAGGATGCGGACTGTATCATGGTCATGGAGCAGGGACGCATCATAGAGCGAGGCACCCACGATCAGCTCATTGACATGAAGGGCAGATATTATCAGCTGTACACTGGCAAGAAGGCCGTGACAGAATAATCCTCTCCACTTTGTATCGGGGGACAGGTACCTCCGTCCCCACAAGCCGCCCAGGGGGACAGGTACCTCCGTCCCCAGACGAACAGGAATTGTATGCAAAAAACAGAAAATTACTTGCAATTTAAAAGTGTATGTGCTACCATAAGGGCAATTAATGGTAGTCGCAGTTAAGCTCAACGAGATGAAAGTTTCGTTGGGCTTTTTATTTTCGTAAGGAGGAAAATTATTATGCCACAAAACAAATTACAGGAATTCGTATTCACAACCATCATGGCCATGTTCATGGTCTATGGAATGATCTGCTACAATGTAGCGCTTAACACAGGAGGTTTCACCAATCAGACATTTGTCATGGCACTTCATGAGATGCCGATCATGTGGCCGATAGCTATTGTGCTGGAGCTTTTCGTGGTTGGAAAGCTTGCACCAATGCTTGCGTTCAAGATCGTGAGACCGACTGACAGACCACAGGTGATCACGTTCATGATATCATTCTACATCTGTATAATGATGTGCCCGATCATGAGTCTTATTGCAACCATCCTGTTCAATGATTCAAAGAGTTTTGGATCATTTGTCCAGACATGGGGAATGAATCTCCCTGTTGCACTGCTCTGGCAGCTCTGCTATTGCGGACCGCTTGTGAGATTGATTTTTAGAACTATATTTAAGAAACAGCTTTCGGGAGCAGGATGCGCTGAGACATCAAATGAGCCACAGTCGGAGGCATGACAATCCGATTTGGCAAGTTTTGCTCAAAGTGTAGACAAGTTATGGGTGAGGTGTTAAAATCCGTTCAAAGCATAGGTGGAGAGGCTGTATATGGGCGAGAAATACATAACATTGGATGAGGTATGCCAAATGCTTTCAATATCGAAGGCGACAGGGCGCAACTGGCTCAGACTTGGGAAAATTGAATCACAGAGAGCCATGACGGATGGAAAGGTGTATTTTACTGAGGATTATGTCGTAGAGTTGCAGCGGTCGCTTAAAACCGGTAAGCGGAATGCACTTCGCAGCAGGCGGAACAAGGGATATGTATCCGGGAAATGCTTTTACGACAGGTATGTATCAGAGGACTGTGAGAGCACAGATGTAGTGAAAAAGCTTGCAGGAATGCTTGTGGAACAAAATATTTGTGTGACAGAAACAGCCATGAGGACGTTGCTTTCGGATTGCGCGCTTAAACTTCTGGTAGACATCCCGGAGACAAATGAGATACTTAGAGAGTACATAGACGGCAGACTTGACGTAGGTGTGTGGAGCATTCTGCTTGACGATATAATTCAGGACAAGAAAGAAATAGAGACATGGATAAGTGAGCATGATGATCTGCTGGATATCAGCTATAAGTTTCAAAAGGGAGAGGATGTTCTCGGTCTGCTATACATGTCTGTCCGGGATATCGGTGTACGGAAAGCTGCAGGATCATATTTTACGCCAACAGAAATCGTCAGGAATATGATAATGGATATCAGTCAGGATCTGGGGGGAGGATTAAAAGGAAAGAAAGTTCTTGACCCGTGCTGTGGAACCGGCAATTTTCTAATACAGTTTTCAGAAGATGTGGATATATGCAATATACATGCATTTGATACAGATATGCTCAGTGTGCAGCTTGCGCGGTTCAATCTTGCACTTACAAGGATTGCTGGAAGGGAGAACGGGAAAGCAGAGAGTGATATACGGACTATATGTGAAAATGTAGAGTGCAGGGATTTTCTTGCGAAATCAGAGAATCATATATCGAATATTGTGAAGTATGATGTGATCATAGGCAATCCGCCCTGGGGATATAAATTTGACAGTGCAGCACAAAAGGCTTTAAGAGAAAACTATAAAACTGCGGCTGGAAGAGGTGCGGAGTCGTATGATATATTTGTAGAGCGTGCGCTGGGGCTGCTCGGAGATGACGGAATGCTGGCATTTGTATTGCCAGAGGCGGTGTTGGATGTCAGAAATCACAGCGCTGCGCGGCAGATTATAGCGAACACAACAAATGTAAGACGTGTGAGATTCCTCGACAATGTGTTTCATGGAGTGCAGTGCCCGGCGGTTGCGATGCATCTCAAAAAGAGTGCGGATCCGGGACATAGCATAGGGGCAAGAATATCCAGAGCCGGTGAAGAATTTGTTATTGGTAGAGACAGACCACTTGGTATTGATGGATTCTTACTGAGACTTAATGATGATGAATACAGGCTGCTTGATAAGCTTGATAAAGTAACTGATTGTATATTTTTGCGCGGACAGGCAGATTTTGCGCTTGGTATAGTGACCGGAGATAACGATAGATACCTGTCGGAAGAGTGTGCAGATGGTATGGAAGGCGTTGTTACCGGTACAGACGTGTACAGATACAGATATGGTGAGCCGGAGAGGTTCATAGCATCGGATATCTCACTTTATCAGCAGGCGGCTCCTGAAAGAATTTACCGCGCGCCGGAGAAACTGATATACAGGTTTATCAACCGCCAGCTAGTATTTGCCTACGATGACAGACGATATCTCACATTAAACAGTTGTAATGTGATGATACCGCGTGTGGCGGGACTTGACATGAAGTACATTATGGCGGTGCTGAACTCCCGTGTGGCGCAGTATATATATGAAAAACGCTACAATGCAGTGAAGGTGCTCAGATCACATATAGAGTCACTGCCTATTCCGGCAGCAGATGAAAATACACAACGGGATATAATCTCAAAAGTCGATGAGCTGATCCTGGCGGGAACAAATGTGCATGGGACAGACCAAATTGAGCAGTATAGGGTGTACGATGATATAGACGATATAGTGAGGAATCTGTACTCCGTCACGGATGAGGAATATGAGTTTATAAAGCAGACTTTATCTGGCAACAAATATATGTTATAAGAGATGGAGACATATGTGATATGACATCTGCAGATAAATGCAAGTGAGTCAAGGCACGGCTAATTGTGCTGATGTTAGTGTAAGATGAAAAGAGGAAGAGACTATGAACAATATACTTCTTATAAATGATATGGCAGGCTACGGAAAAGTCGCACTGTCAGCGATGATACCGATATTGTCCAACATGAAGTTTCAGGTATACAATCTGCCTACGGCACTTGTGTCAAACACACTGGACTATGGTAAATTCGATATTCTTGAGACCACCGGTTATATGAAGAACAGCATGAGAGTGTGGGATGAACTTGGATTTGCATTTGACACTATAGCAACAGGATTCCTTGTATCAGAGGAACAGACCAGGCTGGTGGCTGAGTACTGTGAGAAGAAGAAATCTCAGGGAGCGTTTATATTTGTCGATCCGATCATGGGCGACGATGGCGTACTGTACAATGGTGTCACAGAGAATACTGTGGGATATATGAGGCAGATGTGTAAGGTGGCGGATCTCATAGTTCCAAACTGTACTGAGGCGGCATTCCTCGCGGGCAAATACATGGACAAGAAAGTCCTGACTATGGCAGAGGCAGAGGAGCTTGCGCACACACTTCACGGATATGGTGCAAAGACAGTGGTTATCACCAGTGTGAATATAGACGGACAGACAAGCACCCTTATGCTGGACGGTGACACTGACAAGATGAACGTGTTCCCATACACGGAGATTCCTGTGAGGTTCCCAGGAACTGGAGATATATTCTCTGCTGTGCTTATAGGAAAGTACAGGGGTGGATACAACATAGAGGACAGCGTTCAGTCGGCCATGAAAGTTGTCGAAAAGCTCATAGACCTGAACAAGGACAATGTCGATAAGTATAAGGGAATCCCCCTTGAGCAGTACATAGAGGTGATAACAAAATGATCAGACCACAGATAAGGATCACACTCATAGATCAAAAGGGACCACATGGATGTCATAGAGGTCATAAGATTGGTGATTCATATGACTTTGATACGGAGCGGGGGCAGCTCTGCCCCATGGCTATGCATGTTGCATTCCCATATGTAGACATACTCAGATATGGCGGAAGTATTCCGGGAAACGAGCCGGGTACAGCGGTGTTTTGCTGCCCTGATGTTGATACGATAAATGTATTCAGGATAGAAGTCGGCAAAGATACAGCTAAAGAAGAGTGACATCGGAAGAAAAAAACGTCTTGATATAATATAATACTTCATAGAACACAGACGACATAAGTATTTGTCAGATAGTGACAATCAGGGTTGTGATCGCAGGAACACTTATTATATTCAGGAGGTGACGCATATGTTGGTACGCAGAGAAAAATACGATATATTTGCATGGCTAATTGTGCTTGCACTGTGTGTCTCCTATCTGGGGATATACGGACTCTACAATCCGAATGTAAAAAATTATTCTTCATATTCTGTCGCATCCCTCGGTGAGAGCAGGGGGATAGAAGCAGGAAATAATGATATGCTGATGGTAGATAACACAGCCGGTCTGACAGTTCAAATGAGAAATATCAAGACTGGAAACATGGGGGAATCCCTGGAAGATACATGGATGCATGCTGCGGTTCTTGCCGCCTTGCTGCTCAGTTTGATAGTCTGTGTATGCACTCTTACCGGCAGATGTGTGGAGTTGGTGTACAGCCACAGGAGGATGCTCCTAAAATACATACACAAAAAAGATGGGAAAAAACGTCTGGGATATGCCGGTGAAGGGTATCTCAGATGAGAAATTTGCATCATAGAAAGTCATAGAGAATTGTAAAATAGGATTGGGCAAATGCAGATAAAGGCGTTTGCGTATGTCATCTGAGTCTTCATTGGCAGTTTGAGACTATGTTGTTGAGAATCAACGCGAAATGCGTTCACCAGTGAAGGAGAGATAATTATGGCAATGGATATTTTAGCTTATGCGTTCGGAATCATAGCACTTGCAGCAGCAGTCAAATGTTTTATTGATGAGAACTGGGGCGAGAAGATGCACAGAGAATCAGAGGATTCAGAGGATGCGCAGGATATGACTCAGGATAAAAAGGTAGCATAGATAAAATTAGATAAATCAGAATAATTACACAATAGTGTACTTGTGTAAATAAAGATCCAACGGATATATCACGTTATAGGGTGTATCCGCTGGATCTTTTTATTTAAATATTTGTTTGGACGATAACTATCCGTTTGGTTAGTGTACATGTCATTTACTGGAATGTATAATATTGGTAACAATGGCCATGAACTGGTGTTTTGCCGTATTGGGGCGAAGAATATCTTGATAAGAAAACAAATAGGGTAAATGAACAGAAATAGGAGGATTGAGAATATGAAAAAAATAAGAAAGTTGATCATGGCATTATGTGTGATAGGCATCATAGTGCTGACGTTGCCGGTGACAGTCCGGGCGGATGAAGAAACTGTGACACTGGATCTCGGAAATGGAGCTATAGATATAACATCTACAGGATATACACAGGGCGGAGGTTCAGAGGTAGCCTTTACTGGGTCATATGTTATAACCGGATCATTGACGGCAGATACACCGCTGGATATTGATAATAATTCGGGCTCGTTGTTTACATGTAATATAACTTTGGACAACGCCAAGATAATAGGCAATCGATGGTGTACATCAGTTAGAATAAACGGAAACAGTGATATTGTCCTGAATATCACAAACATCGGAGATAGTGTGGTAATGGGATACAATCACGCTGCCCTGGTATCAGGCAACACTGCAAATGTAACTGCAAATATCACGAATACCGCTGGCAACAGGCTGGAAATGGGCAGCAGTTGGTACGGCACCACATATAGAGTTTTCAGTTTTTGGCAGGGAACGATGGCAGCATATGTAAATGGTGAGGTTCCGGATAACAGCAATAATATGATAGATCATACATGTGCATATCGGTATGACTGGATTTCAAATGTTTCTGAAATGTCGATAGATGATTTTATAGAAAATGTTAATAATGTGAAGCTGGTTGGTGTATGTATGTGTGGAGCCACTACAGAGGCGGACACATTGGACAGAGTATATACTGAGCCTACATGTACCGAGGACGGAGAAGGATACTATAAGGCTGTGATGGACGGAGTTGAATATGAGAGCCCTCATTATGTATGGGCAAGCTTATCACACCAGATCGTAGATGTACCTGCTGTGAACGCTACATGTGAGACAGATGGAAGTATAGAATACTGGACATGTACACGATGCGGCGCAAAGTTTTCAGATGAGAATGCAACTTCAGAGATCACAGATGAGGATATAGAGATAGTTGCTCCGGGACATGCATATGGAAATGAATGGGTATATGATAGTGAAGATCACTGGAAAGTGTGTACAGTTTGTGACAGTATAGCAGATAAGGCGTCACATGTGTGGAGCGATTGGACGATAACAAAAAAGGCAACACACAGCGTTGATGGAAGCCGTGAGAGAACATGTTCAGAGTGTGGATATAAAATGTCTGAGACGATACCGGCTCTCAAGGATAGAAGTGATCCGACCACAGAGGCAGAGAAGACAACTGAGCCGACAACGGACAGTAGCACGGAGGTATCAACAGAGCAGGTAACTGATGGCAGCACAGAAGTTACAACAGAAACTACAGCAGGAACTACAACAGAAACGAAAAAATCAGCTCCAAACACAGGGGACACAGAAAATGTAGCATTGTACATAATTATCTGTGGACTTTCAATAGCTGGAATGATAGTGATAATTGGCAAAAAGAGGGGATTTGACAAAAATAACTAATATAAAATAGGAATGTAAATGGAATAATGATAACTCGTTATGTATATGGAAGAAACGGATTCGGCATGCCTGTTCAAATGGGGAGGGTGAACCATGGAAAATTGTGATCTTGAAAGAATAAAGTCGGTTATACGGCGCGCCCAGAATGGTGAGGAGCTCACCATCGCTTTCCTTG
>USSH01000061.1 GCA_900557435.1 uncultured Coprococcus sp.
TTAGTCTTTATTATTTTATAAGGCTTATAAACAGTGCGTTTGGGTTCAGGTCTCATTTTATTCAAGATCACATAATAACCTTTACTCTTTGAACACCCACCAAGTTTTACATTGTAATACAACTCTATTCGATAAGGATTCCTTATATCTTCTACATAAACATATTTATATCGTGTCTTTGGAACCGTTGCAGCTTTTATCGTCTGTGATGCAGGTCCAACCAGTCTTCCATCCAAATCCGGGTGAGTCCATCTCCATTTATATGCAGCAATCTTAAACATATAACCTGTACCAGGCTTCAAATTCTCAACCATAAAGTAAACTTTTTTTGTTTTTTTATCATAATAACCGTTTTCATCATCAAGAACCTTTATCCATTTTTTTCTCTTTGAATCATATCTGTAGATATAATATCCATCAACTCCAGAAACCGGAGTGCAGCCTATCTCTACATAATCATCTCCCGTTCTAACAGCAGTGTATTTTCCATTTTTTTCCAGCTTACCACTAACAGCTCCAGTAACCCTTGCAGGTATCGTTCTCTCTACAAATTCCTCTGACTTTGCCAGCATTATTTCTTTGCCATCCTTAACCGCATACGCCCGCAGATAGAATATATATTCGCCTCCTTGCTTTCTATTATTTATAGTAATTGTTGTTGTTTTACTTTTTTTAATCACTTTATATTTTTCTACGCGCGGATAATCTAAGTCATGATCTGTCCCATACAATCTGTACTCAGTGGCACCTTTAACTGCTGGATACGTCACAGTTATACTGTTAGTTGTACTCTTGCTTTTTATTCCAGATATTTTTGCAGGTACTATTTTAAAATTCTCCGTCCTTGTGCCCTTAAATCTACTGTTAGCTGTATATTTCACTTTCAATGTTGCAGTTCCTGGATAAAGATTATTTGCATATGAATAAGTATACTCTTTCTCAGGAGCTACTGTTACGCCCTTAGAAGTGATATGCCCGATAACCTTGAACGGCGGTTTCTTTATATTTCCGTCGTACACAAATGTTTTCTTGCCCATCTTGATTTCTGTGTAATCCGCATCATATGTTTTCGTACGGGCTGTAATTACTGATGACTTTGCCACATCTACATATTTTCCTGATACAAGCTTACGCTGAGCCTTTACGCAATATTTATATGCAGTATTTGGAGTCAGCTTGTAAATATCTGCAGCATTTTCTGATCCGTCACAAGTATAAACCGACTGCCATTTACCATTCTTGTATTGATAAACTACATATCTGCTCATAGTTGCATTTACATACTTCCAAGATAATATAAATGATGTTTCATAGATACATGAAGCTTCAAATCTTTCTATATGAAGCTTAGTTATATTGAACGTTCGTTCCGTCTTGCCCTTGTAACGCCCCTTATATGTTATTGTTAATTTAGCGGTTCCAGGAAGAACATTGTCCTTGTATGATACCTTATAATCAACATCCTCAATAAGTCTACGTCCATCAGGTTTCATGATAGCTATCCATGGTCTTATCGCATTTCCACTGTAAGCAAATGACCTGCTCATATCTATCGTATACCCACTAGCATCAATTCTGGAATCTCCCGGCGTAGCTTCTTCTGTCCCAGCCACAACCGCCGATGGATTCTCCGCCGCATAAGCCTTACTGTCACAGCCAAATCCAGTAAAACTACTAACTGCCATAACCACCGACAACACAAGTGCCAGCATTCTTGTTGAAGTTTTTCTCATACTTGTCTCTCCTCTCTTAAAAAACGTAATTTAGAATCAAATAACTATGGTAAAATTATACAACCTTTTTTAGTAAATGTATATAAGTTGAAGCTCTTTATACACTTTTCTATGTTTTTTCTAATAACTGTATGCAGCGTTGTCTGTTTAACTCATACAGGTGTCTGATCTACTGGGATTTTGTGAAATATTTTTTGAAATGAGTATAGAATGGGGACGGAGGTACCTGTCCCCCTTGGGGCAGAATGGGGACGGAAGTACCTGTCCCCTCCGTCCCCATATAAAATGCTACATAAAATGTGAATATACCGATGCAAGTATAACCGTAAGTATTCCCGTAACTGCAATCGACAGACTGCTCATGGCTCCTTCAACCTCGCCGATCTCCATCGCCTTGGCAGTTCCGATGGCGTGGGCTGATGATCCCAGGGCAAGCCCCTTGGATATAGCCTCTTTGATACGGAATATCTTGAATACGATCTCTCCGATTATATTGCCGATCACTCCGGTCACAACTATGACTGCAACCGTGATGGTCACATATCCGCCAAGCTCTTCCGAAACACCCATTCCGATAGCCGTGGTTATGGACTTCGGAAGAAGTGTCACATAATCCTTATGGGAAAGTCCCATGACCTTGCACAACACAAGGACTGTAGTCAGACTCGTTATAACTCCGGCAACTATACCGCCGAGCACAGCCTTATAATTGTGCTTTAAAAGCTCCCACTGCTCATAAAGTGGAATCGCAAGGCATACCGTAGCCGGTGTGAGAAACCAGCTCAGATACTTTGCGCCTTCATTGTACACGTCATAATCCACATCAGCCACAACCAGCACCACTATAGTCACTATGATGGACACCAGCAGTGGGTTAAGTATAGCTATCTTAAGTTTCTTTTTAAGTACACTTCCAAACATATATGCCAGAAGGCTTATAGTCACCCCTGCAAATATGGACGATTCAAACATATCACTCATTTTCAGTCTCCTTCTTCCTGTCTCTCCTTATTATAAGCTGTGATACCCAGCCTGAAGCAAGCATGACCGTAATGATGACCACCACCGTTATGACGCTGACTGGCACAAGCACAGGCTTAAGCGTTCCCCACGACGACATAAGGCCCACACCGGCAGGTATGAACATGACCGGCATGATCTCTATGAGAAACTTGCCCACACTCTTCACATCGTCCAGCTTGAGAATCTTGGTCTGTAGGCAGATAAACATGATCACCATGCCATATATACTCGCTGGAATCGGGAGCGGAACTATGTACTTAAGTATCTCGCCGACAAATGATATGGCGAGGATTATAAGAAACTGTTTCAAATACTTCATCTTTTTGTCTTCCTTCTATATATAATATATTTATCATACACATATGGAGCAACTGTTCACAACTTTGGTATACATGCCTGTATACAGTCCCCACATATCGGGCCTTTTTCACAAAAAAGGAGGTTCGATACACAGATATAGTTACTCTGTATATTCAAACCACCCTTTAACCCTCTGATTATTATATTCTCACTCAGATTTTATTCAATAGAATATTATGCATTTTCTAATTTTTGATAAATATAACAAAATTTGTATTTCAATCTGGATTTTTTTCGTAAATGTTTCTATCCAATATTATATTTGCAGGAATCTCATCCTACGAATTTTTCATGATCACGGTGTTCACGATGTCAGCCGCATGCTCGCACACATCCATACAGTTCTCTATGCAGGCATATATGTTTTTCCACACGACCACAGTCCGAAGGTCGCTCTCACCGTACAGTCTGTGCATATTCTCCACATACAGCCTGTCTCCCTGTTCCTCAAGATCATTTACTTTGATTATGCTCTGTTCGATGGTCTTTGAGTTCTTGAATCTCTTCAGCTCTCCGATCACATCCTGCAGCGCCTTGATGCACTCAAGGAGCAGTTCTACCATCTGAGGCACATCATCTCTGATGGTATCCACATTGCACATATAAATCTGCAGGAACACATCCTCAACAGCATCGGTAATATCATCCAGATAGTTAGACAGGGCAACCAGATCCTCTCGTTCTATCGGTGTTATGAATGCCTGACTGAGCACAGTCATCATCTTATGTTTCTTGCCATCGGCCTTCTGCTCAAGCTCATGCATACGATCAAGGTCTTCTTTGATGGTGTCCACCGAAAAATCCACGACTACGTTCTTCAGAAACTCCGCAGCCTGATATGAGATCTCCACACATGTATTCAGATTTTTAAAATAAAATTCATCCTTTTTCTTCTTCACAATATTTTCTCCTTCTAACTCAAGAATCTAACAAATGGGGTCTGACCCCATATGCCTCATATGCCTGCAGGCGGTTGCAAACTCAATCCACATCTGCAGCCACCTACAAACTACCCCAGCCACACGATCAGCAGCTTTGCCATGCCATATCCTATGATACCGCAGCCAGGGAATGTGAGCACCCATGCGAGTACCATATCACGCACCACCTTGAGGTTGATCGCAGACGCCCTCTTCTCAGCACCCACGCCCATGATGGCTGTCGTCTTCACATGGGTGGTGCTGACCGGGATTCCAAACACCGTCGAGAGCAGGATACAGAGTGCCGCCGACAGATCAGCCGCAAATCCCTGGTATTTCTCAAGCTTTACCATATCCATTCCAACAGACTTGATGATCTTCTTTCCTCCAATCGATGTTCCAAGTCCCATGACAACTGAGCAAAGTATCATCATCCATATTGGTATCGTTACATTTTCGGCACTGCTCTGTCCATTTACGAGAAACAGTCCAAGCAGGAGAACTCCCAGGAACTTCTGACCATCCTGGGCTCCGTGCATGAATGCCACCGCCGCCGAGCCGGCCACCTGTGCTTTTGAGAAGAAAGCATTTGTCTTTCTTCTGTCAAGTCTGTAACAGATAACCGTGAGTAGCTTGCACACCACAAATCCGACTGCAAATCCGAGAACGGTTGACAGTACAAGACCATATATGACTTTTATCCACTCTGAAGGATTTACACCGTCCAGACCTCCCTGAAGTGCTATGGCTGCGCCCGTAAGTCCGGCTATCAGTGCATGACTCTCACTTGTTGGTATGCCAAATGCCCATGCACCGATTGCCCATATTACGATCGCCGTCATTGCCGCACACAGCGCGATCATCGCTGAGTCTGTGTCACCGCCGAAATTCACCATGTTCTTGATAGTCATGGCTACCTTTGAATTGACAAGCGACATGATAAGCACCCCAAGGAAATTGCAGGCAGCCGCCATAATTATCGCCTTATCCACATCTATGCATCTGGTGGATACACACGTCGCTATGGCATTTGGTGCATCCGTCCATCCATTTACCAGAATTACTCCAAGTGTCAGCAGAACGGCGATCAAAAGCGCCGGATGGCTCACAACCTGCTCTGCAAAATATGAAAATGTAATATTCTCCAGCATGTCTATCTCCTCTTGTCCTGTATGACCTTAATGATCTGTATTATCGCAGTCGGTGCAAATGCAAGTCCCGCTATCTTCAGCACATCCGCCGCTCCAAGACTTACCACGCTGAACAGACTGTGAAGTCCCGGTATGAACAGGACCGCAGCCAGAAATGCCACTCCGGCTAAAAATGCATAGACGCTGTATTTATTTGATCTAAATCCAAGCTTAAACATCGACTCCTCACTTCTGCAGTTGAAACCGTGGAACAGTCTGGCAAGTGTCAGTGTTGCAAATGCCATGGTAGTGGCCTTTGCCGAACTCACCGGCAGTCCAAGATGGAATGCTGTCATGGTCGCTATAGCGATGAGAAGCCCCTCCGAGAGCATCTTTGCCATAAAGTCAGATGTCAGGATTCCCTTCTTAGGATCCCTCGGTTTTTCTGAGAGCAGCGATGGATCAGCCGGCTCCATTCCTATCGCGAGCGCAGGAAGAGAATCTGTGAGCAGGTTGATGAACAACAGATGTACCGGTGCAAACGGAACAGGCAGGGCGGCTATCGAGGTATAAAGCACCGCCAGTATTCCGGCTGTGTTTCCTGACAGCAGGAACAGTATCGCATTCTTTATGTTTCTGTATACATTTCGTCCATTTGACACCGCCTTGATGATGGTCGCAAAGTTGTCATCTGAGAGGATCATGGCCGCCGCGTCCTTGGACACCTCTGTGCCGGTTATTCCCATGGCAACACCTATGTCTGCCTTCTTGAGTGCAGGGGCATCGTTGACACCATCGCCTGTCATGGCTACTATATTGCCATTCTTCTGCCATGCATCAACTATCCTTATCTTGTTCTCCGGTGACACCCTGGCATATACAGATATCTTTGTTATGTCACGCGCAAGCTCCTCATCTGACAGGGCGTCAAGCTCCTCTCCCGTGAGTGCCATGTCTCCATCCTCGTATATTCCGATCTGCTTCGCTATGGCAACCGCTGTGATCTTGTGGTCTCCGGTTATCATGACCGGCTTTATGCCCGCACGCCTTGCATCGGCAACCGCTGCCATAGACTCCGGACGTGGTGGATCCACCATGGACACAAGTCCAAGAAATGTAAATCCATACTCTGTATCAACTCCCAGTACCTCGTCACTTTCCTTATATGCAAATGACAGTACACGGAGACCATTTTCTGAGAATGCCTTGTTCTGAGCCTTGATCTTCGCCTTTTCTTCATCCGTCATAGGCTTTACGCCATCGCTGTATCTCACGCTCACGCATCTGTCAAGCAGCACATCAACAGCACCCTTGGTGAGTATGGTCGGCACCCCATGAAGCAGATACTTTGTACTCATAAGCTTTCTGTCCGAGTCGAACGGAACCTCCTCCACTCTGTCCATGCAGTCCCTGAGTACATCCTCCTTCAGACTCCACTCCACGGGGACGGAGGTACCTGTCCCCATTTGACTGTCTGCGGGGACGGAGGTACCTGTCCCCTCCGTCCCCATGCCTGGCATCATGTGGACCTGGCGGAACATCTCAAGCAATGCATATTCCGTCGGATCTCCTATTCCTTTTCCATCCACTATGCTGGAATCATTGGTGAGAACCGCATCGTATAGCAGATACCTGTGGAGCTGATTATGGGAATCAAGCTCCTCCGGCTTGTAAAGTTTTCCATCCAGATATATCTCCTGCACGGTCATCTTGTTCTGTGTAAGTGTTCCGGTCTTGTCTGAGCAGATGACTGACACGCATCCAAGACTTTCAACCGCTTTGAGGTTCTTGATGATCGCATTCTCCTTCGCCATCTTCTGAGTGCCAAATGCCTGCACGATGGTGACTATCGAACCTAGAGCCTCAGGTATAGCTGCAACCGCAAGGGCGACTGCGAACATCATGGAATCAAGCACCGCCATCTTCCTGTATATACAGAGGACAAATACCAGCGCGCACACGATCATGATGAATGCCGCAAGCCTTGCACTGAACTTATCAAGGCTTTCCTGAAGCGGAGTCTTTCTCTCCTTTGCCGCATTCATAAGTCCTGCGATCTTACCGAGCTCCGTGTCCATTCCTGTTCCGGTCACGAGCACCTCTGCTCGTCCGTATGTAACAAGACTTCCTGAATACACCATATTTGTCCTGTCTGCAAGGGGCACGGAACCTTCTATTATTGCATCATTCTTTTCCACATTTGTCGATTCTCCGGTAAGTGAACTCTCATTTACCTGGAGCGAGAAGTTCCTGAGTATCCTTCCATCGGCAACTATCATATCACCCGCCTCGAGCAGCACGATATCACCCGGAACTATCTCGCGGGACGGAAGCTCCTGCTTCACGCCATCTCTCATAACTTTTGCATTTGGGGATGAAAGCTGTTTCAGACTGTCAAGCGAACGCTCAGCTTTCACATGCTGCACCGTTCCCAGCACAGCGTTCATGACGAGTACCGCCAAGATTACTATGGTACTCTCGATATTGTCAGAAAACATAGAAATGACCGCTGCTATGATCAGTATGATCACCAGCAGGTCACAAAACTGGCTGAGGAACACCTGTAATGTGCTCTTTCTCTTGCCTTCCTGAAGAATATTTTCTCCCTTCTCACTGCGGATCTCCTCTGCCCGCTCCGTAGACAGTCCGCAGCTGTCTGTCTTGAATTCTTTTAGTAATTCATCACCGGAACAGTTCCAAAAATTCTTCTCTGTCATACACACCTGACTCCTTTTCTTCTTATTTTCGGATACCAGGCACATGCCTGGGGTCCATTTTCTATTTCCCTGATCAGCAATATTATCTATGCATCAAACATAATGTCATCTGATCTTATATGCTTATCACGCAAAGAAAAGTCTGTTGTGTATTCAGCTATCTCTTTTTCTTACATACAACAAAGGAACGAGACCTTCATTGCATGATAAACACACAATAAAAGTCTCGTTCCCTTCAAGTCCTATATACACTACTATATATACTCCGAAAGCGTGCGCCCCGGTTCCCTGCACAGGTATGTCCCAGCCAGAAAACGTGATGACGAGATCGCACAACATCTTATAACCGATGTAAACTACTCCCTGATATTTCCGACATAATAACACGGGAACCCTTTGATTGTCAAAGGATTCCCGGCTAGTATTTGGTAAAGAAATTATAAACTTTTAATTCAGAGCATCATAGCCGCTCTCCTTTGTACGGATCTTAGTTGCAGTACGGATCTCATAGCTGAATATCTTGCCATCTCCAACCTCACCTGTATATGCCGCCTTCTGGATAGCCTCGATGGTCTTCTTCTCCCATTCCTCAGATGACACAACTATCTCAAACTTGATCTTTGGCTGCATCACCACATCTACCTCCGTACCACGGACAAGTTTCTTATATCCTCTCTGTGCTCCGCATCCCATAACCTGAGACACTGTGATTCCATTTACATCTATGGCATTCAACGCTTCCTTGACGTCCTCAAAGACCTCCTCGCGCACGATAGCCTCAACCTTTATCATCATAATAGATCTCTCCTTCCTATATCATATGCTGTCCTATGAATCAAGTCCATTGAATGTTGGATATGCACTCTCGCCGTGCTCTGAGATATCCAGACCTACCTTTTCTTCTCTGTCTGTTACACGGAGTGGTGTGAAGAGTCTCACGATTCCAAGACAGATAAGTGTTCCAACTACAGCTACCGCGATCGTTACAACGATACCTACAAGCTGAACAAGGAACAGATGTACATCGCCGAATACAAGACCGTCCCAGCGAGCCACACTGTTTATTGAGCTCTTTGCAAATAATCCTGTTGCGATACCTCCCCAGATACCGCCGATACCATGACATCCAAATGCATCAAGTGCATCGTCTATCTTCAGCTTACCCTTAAGGAATGAGATTGTAAAGCAGCAGATCGGGCTGACAAGTGCACCGATGATGAATGATGACCAGATTGGTACGAATCCTGCACCAGGTGTTATAGCCACAAGACCGACAACAAGACCTGTCGATGCACCGACCAGGGTAGGCTTTCCATCCTTTATCACATCTATTATCATCCATGAGAGCATTGCGCTGGCACTGGCAATTGCCGTTGTCATGAATGCATGTGCTGCAAGACCATTTGCGCCGAGGGCACTTCCGGCATTGAAACCGAACCATCCAAACCAAAGAATGAATGCACCGAGTGCTACAAATGGAATGTTGTGAACTCTGTATGCTGTGTTCTCATATCCCTTTCTTCTTCCAAGGATGATAGAGAATACAAGAGCGCTCACACCTGAACTTATATGTACTACATTTCCTCCCGCGAAATCAACTGAACCGATCTCTCCGAGGAAACCACCCTGGCCCCATACCATGTGAGCCATCGGATAATAAACGATGATCGACCAGAGCATGATGAAGAAGAACAACGCCTTGAACTTCACACGTCCGACCAGTGAACCGGTGATAAGCGCCGGTGTGATCATGGCGAACATCATCTGAAATGCAACGTATACAAGATGAGGTATATTATCCGCATAAGGACCAGCCTCATCCATCTTTATCCCGTTAAGCGCAAACCACTTGAGATCTCCTATAACACCTCCGTGATTAGTGCCAAATGAGAGTGAGTAACCGAACAGCACCCACATGACAACTGAAAGTCCCATGATGGCCGTACATGCCATGATGGTATTTACAACATTTTTCCTCCTGACGAGGCCTCCGTAGAAGAATGCAAGTCCGGGTGTCATGAAGAACACCAGAGCCGCACAGATCATAATAAAACCAGTATCTCCCGAATTCATAATTTCTTCCTCCTTAACCTTTATTCACCCGAAGGATGCGATATCTCATTCTCCCGGTACTACATACGCGAAAAGGCGCCAAACGAATCTTTTCGATTCATTTGACGCCTTTGTCGTGATTTATAATAGCAGACTTCAGAAAATAATGCAAGAGGTAATTTCAAATTGTTTTTCTCAAGCCATTTTGTTGTTTTTATGAAATTTCTTAACCAAATCTTTATTGCCAGCTCCGTTTCGATATACCGGGCTTTTTACGGCGTGCTATTTCTACGCCACCCTTGTGGCGTCCATTCCAGTATTTCTTGCTGCTGCCATACTTGCATTTTCAGTAACCGGTATACACTTCTTACAAGCAATTGCAACATCCCGCATGGATGGCATTGACACACTCTCTGTCTGCCAGAGCCGCTCCGTAACTACAGATATTGCATGTGTGATATGTCTGTAATCATTCTCACATCCCGGAGTCTCATTGACATATCTGTAAT
>USSH01000062.1 GCA_900557435.1 uncultured Coprococcus sp.
AGTCCTTGCACTGCTGTATGACATCGTCACATACGGCATCACTCATGAAATATCCCTTTTCCGACTTCGTCTTCTCAAAATCGAGATAGTCATCAAAATAATCTCTGACCATGCCAAGCACCTGTATATAACGCTCCACATCGCCCTTGTCATCAAATCTGTAGTCAGTGAAATATGTTGATATATTCGCCTGCAGTCCCTTCATAGGTGAGAACGGCTCACTGAGATAGATATTGAGATATCCTTCCTCCTCATTCTCCATATACTGCTTGAGTATGTCATACGTGAGCTGCTGATTCTCTGTGAGATCATCCCTGTCAAATGACTTAAGCTTCTCAAATGTATCGTCAAATTCAGACTTCTGCTTTTTTATACCTTCGTCAGTCATATCGTGATCTCCCAACGACACCTCCGGCTCAGGTATTCCCATTGTCTCTCCATCCTTTATCTCATAATTGTATGTGAGTGTGTCGGATGTGACGCTGTCCACATACTCATCATGAAGAAACTCCTCAAATCTTTTTTGTTCATCAGTGTAGTCATCGGTATTGTCCTTTGTAACGCCGAATATATCCTTCACATCAAACATGTGTGAACTGCATGCAGTCGATGATACAAGCATCGCTGCCGCAACGAACAGCACCGCCGCTCTCTTTATCTTTCTCGCTATTTTGATCTTAAACATATTGTCTCCTTACTGTGTATTCCCCCACATGTGCTATCTGAATATTGTATGACATTTGAGCCCCAATTGTCCATTAATTTGGATTAAATTTTATTCTACAATATTCCACTACAATATTCCAAGTCCATCCAAAACAACCTTTATTCCTATAAGTATAAGGATAATTCCTCCCACAAGCTCAGCTTTTGACTTGTACTTTGTTCCGAATATGCTTCCTATCTTTACTCCCACTGCCGAGAAAATGAACGTGATACATCCAATGAATATAACTGCAAGTATGATATACAACGTGGACAGCTTAAGGAATGCAAATGACACTCCGACCGCAAGTGCATCTATACTGGTGGCGATCGCCAGCAGGAACATCACCTTTGTGCTCATGTCTGCATTCACTTCTTCCTCCTCGCTGAAGGATTCTTTGATCATGCTTCCACCTATAAACAACAGGAGCACAAACGCTATCCAGTGCGACCACTTGCTTACAAGATCAGCGAAAAAGCTTCCAAGCACATATCCTATCGTCGGCATGAGCGCCTGAAATCCTCCAAACCACGCTCCTGCAATGAGCATATGTTTCACCTTTATATTTCTAAGTGAAAGCCCTTTACATATAGACACCGCAAACGCGTCCATCGACAGCCCAACCGCCAGCATAAACAATTCGATAATACTCATAATCTCTTCTCCACATCATAGTATTTGTTCTGAATCTGCAATACCGGGAGCATCACACATCAGGCGCCGGACTTTTATATAAGAACAGACCCTGTCTCTTTTCCAGCGTATATAAAAAGAGACCTCCCGGGCAGCTCTAAGCTGTCCAGAAAGTCTCATCATCTACAGTAATACCAGATTCACACCGACAAATATATCAGCTGTCAATCATTATGTTGATATCACAACGCTCTTGTTCTTAATCTATATCTCCGCGCTGACTACTCCCTTAATGAACTCTGACATTCTATCATATTGATAATTTTTTATCAAGAAGTTTTTGGAGATATGGTGAGTTTCGCCGACCTCTAGCCCTCTATACCGTCCAGATCTCCGGAATCCTCAAGCGCAGGGGTGCCTCGAAGCTCTATGATCGGGCTTCCCTTGCCTTTGATATAGTCACCGGTGATGGTGACTCTTCCTATCGTGTCATCCCTTGGTATCTGATACATGATATCAAGCATGAATTTCTCTATGATCGCACGGAGTGCTCTGGCTCCGGTCTTTCTCTTTATCGCCTCATCAGCGATAGCCTCATATGCACTGTCGTCGAATCTCAAGTCCACCTCATCAAGTGCCAGCAGCTTCTTGTACTGCTTGAGTATAGCATTCTTTGGCTCCCTCAGGATCTTGATGTACATATCCTTGTCAAGGGCATCCAGTGTGAAGAGTACAGGCAGACGACCGAGGAACTCAGGTATCATACCGAAGTCACGGAGATCTTCTGTTGTCACCTGTCTGAGAAGGTTCGGCTCATCATCGTACTTATCCTTGAGTTCTGCCTTAAATCCCATGGAAGCCTGCTTGCTTATCCTCGCCTTGATTATATCCTCAAGATCCGGGAATGCGCCTCCACATATAAATAGAATATTTCTCGTGTTGATGGTCGTCATCGGAACCATGGCATTCTTGCTTCCCGAGCCAACCGGAACCTCCACATCAGCACCTTCAAGAAGCTTCAGAAGTCCCTGCTGAACCGACTCACCACTCACATCTCTGCTGTTGCTGTTCTGTTTCTTGGCTATCTTGTCTATCTCATCTATGAATACTATTCCGCGCTCAGCTTTCTCCACATCATTGTCTGCAGCCGCAAGCAGCTTGGACAGAACACTCTCCACATCATCGCCTATGTAGCCGGCCTCTGTGAGTGTGGTCGCATCTGTTATAGCAAGCGGCACCTGAAGGAGCTTTGCTATGGTCTTTACTATATAAGTCTTTCCACATCCGGTAGGTCCAACCATGAGCATATTGGACTTCTCTATCTCTATGTCGTCCATGGTGTCCGTGAGAACTCTCTTGTAATGATTGTACACGGCAACTGATATAACCTTCTTCGCATACTCCTGACCCACAACATACTCGTCAAGCATGGCCTTTATCTTGTGTGGTGCCGGAATGGTCTTGAGTGAGAATTCCGTCTCAGCCTTCTTCGCCTTTGGCGCCTTCTTCTTGACTTTCTGCGACTTTGGTATATCGTTCTGCGCTTTGATCTTGGACATATCTATATTTCCAAATGGCATATTGGTAAGGTCTATGAACTGCATGTTGCCAAGCCCCGGCATATTGCCAAATCCTGAACTTGTAAAGCTGTCAAATGATCTCTGCATACAATCCGGACAAATATTGATATCTCCCGGCATATGGATGAGCTTTCCTGTCACACTCTCCGGTCTGCGGCAGAGATAGCAGTACTTCTCGTAGTCGTCATCCTTATCATTTTCAGAATTGCCGTCCTGTGATTTATCGTCGGATTTCTTATCTGAAGTATCACTGCCTGTTCGATCATCACTGTTGCCAGCCACGTCATATACTTCTGAATCATTTACCTCTTTATAATCTACTTCATTATAATTTACTTCTTTATTTAATTCTTTTTCACTATCGTCTATATCATCATATCTATTATCTATCATATCCTCATTCGTCCTCCAATTCTTTATATACCTTTTGTTATAATAACATATACTAACCACATTTACCAACACCTTGAAATGTGAAATTCCTGTAAACTCCAACAGTCCGCACTGTCGGCTCGCAACTCTATAAATGTGCTTAATAAAATAAAGTATCACAGCCCGAAAGTCTGGTTTTTTATCCATCATATCTTTATTATTCTTTTAATATTTTTGCATTTGCCCAACAGTATAGAATTGAAAATTTGGCTATGCTATAATCTGATCAGACAAGGCAAATGGGCTGAAGGCGATTGCAGATGCAGATGCCTTTAAAGACTTCTATGGTGCATCTGTTCATTATGTTTTAAAGGAGGACTGTAAAATGAAAAAACTCGAGATTGTAGTTCGTTCAGAAAAGCTTGACGATGTTAAGGCCATTCTCGACGAGTGTGAGTCAACAGGTGCCATGGTGTCCAACATCATGGGATATGGTAATCAGAAGGGATACAAGACAACTTACAGAGGCAGCGAATACGTGGTAAATCTTATTCCTAAGGTTAAGATCGAGACCATTGCAGCTGATGACGTGGCTGACAAGATCATCTTCAAGGTATGCGAGAGGATATCCACAGGCAAGATTGGTGATGGTAAGATTTTCGTATATGACGTTGCAGATGTTGTTCGTATCCGTACAGGAGAGCGTGGGGAGACAGCACTTTAACAAATACATCATAATGCATTATGCATTTATGATATCCTATAACATTCCTTTTTCTAACTTGGCAGCCGGCTGTTCTCAGCCGGCTGTTTTTATCTGCATTCACCTTTTTTCTCCCGCAGGATCTTTATGAAGTTTCCCGGTGTGTATCCTGTATACCATTTGAATTCTCTCTGGAAATGCGCCTGATCTGAATACCCCATTTCTTCCATATAATTAGTAATTTTCTCATATGGATCCTCGAGTATTCTCTGTACCGTGTATCGCACTCTCACAATTCTTGCAAATTCCTTAGGTCCTTTTCCTGTCTCTTCTTTAAATATCCGGTGAACATGTCTGACTGTGCATCCTGCCGAATCTGCAAGCTCCGGCAGGCTTATGATTCCATGTCTCTCCGTTATCATCCCTGCCAGTTTCATTATCCTGGACGGCTTTTTTTCAGTACATTCTTCTGACCACAGCTTAGAATAATTTTCCAGCATCACACCAAGTTCTTCCGCCAAGACCTCTGTATATCGTCTTTCCTCGGCCTCGCCTGTATTTTCCCCAGGTTTTGCACCGAACTTGCTGTCCCCATGTCCGTCCAGAGACCTTACTATGTTATGTATCACCTTGTCATCCACTGCATTTGCACAGAAACTAATATCGGGCTGAACAACAGCAAATGAGCATCCTCCGTCAACTGCACTTGCCTCCTTCACCTCCGATAGCATTAGCACTCTGGCATTTCCCGATGTATACACCACACACACACCTTCCAGTTCCTGGGGAACCAGTCTGATCCTAGAAAAACTGTACCCGGTCGTAATCTCTACTTTTCGATTATTTTTTTCCAGTTTATATGTGCTTATTTCATCACAAAAATTAACATTCAATAAAATCTGGCGCATCAAAGAGTTCCTCCAAATAATTTTTTTACCCTGATAATATGTTTTACTTTACAATATTAAGTCTACAGTAAATAAAATAATGTATATAAGTATATGTCCGATTTTTTCAATATTTTACCATATCCAAATACTATACTCAACCCAAGTTAGTAATTGAGGTGTGGCACTGAGATACTTATTATCAGTCATATCTCAGTGACGTACGATCAGATATCATGTGCACAAAGATGTGTTTTGTCAGGTTCAGACCTGGCGGGACGCATCTTTTTTTATATCTGATCACTTCCACAACTATAAAAAGTGCAGCCGTGGCACGAAGCATTTTCGCGCGTCTGCCCAATGTGTTAAAAGGAGGAATGATTATGGAAGACGTAAGCACAATTGTATTTGGAGTTTGGTTCCTCGTCGGAGCCGCACTGGTATTCTGGATGCAGGCCGGTTTTGCAATGGTTGAGGCTGGTTTCACAAGAGCAAAGAATGCCGGAAATATCATAATGAAAAACCTCATGGATTTCTGTCTTGGTACAGTTTCATTCATGATCCTCGGTTCATCACTTCTGCTCGGCAGCAGCGACTGGGCTCTCGGAGGTTTCATCGGAAAACCTTCACTCGCCCTCTTCCTTGACTACAAAAATTATGACTGGTCAAGCTTCGTATTCAACTTGGTATTCTGTGCAACAGCAGCTACCATAGTATCAGGAGCTATGGCAGAGAGAACCAAGTTCTCTGCATACTGCATATACTCAGCTATCATCTCACTGCTGATATATCCTATTGAAGCTCATTGGATCTGGAATCCAGGCGGCTGGCTTGTAAAGCTTGGCTTCCACGATTTCGCCGGTTCATGTGCAATCCACATGGTAGGTGGTATATCAGCCCTGATAGGAGCAGCATTACTTGGACCTCGTATTGGAAAGTTCAATAAGGATGAGACAGGTAAGGTAGTAAAGGTTCACACCTTCCCTGGTCATAACCTTCCACTCGGCGCACTCGGTGTATTCATCCTGTGGTTCGGTTGGTATGGATTCAACGGTGCAGCAGCAACATCAGTTGAGCAGCTCGGAACGATCTTCCTCACAACCACTATCGCACCTGCACTTGCAACAGTTTCATGTATGATATTTACATGGCTCAAATATGGCAAGCCTGATGTGTCAATGTGTCTCAACGCTTCACTCGCAGGTCTTGTCGCTATCACAGCACCTTGTGATACAGTTGACGCCCTTGGTGCAGCTATCATCGGTATCGTTGCCGGACTTCTCGTAGTATTCGGTGTATGGCTCTGTGACCACGCATTACATGTTGATGATCCTGTCGGTGCCGTAGCCGTTCACGGTGTAAATGGTATCTGGGGAACAATCGCAGTTGGACTTTTCTCAACAACATCTGTTCCAGGAAACGATACAATAACCGGTCTGTTCTACGGCGGTGGTGTTCACTCACTCCTCATCCAGTTACTTGGAGTTGTATCAGTTGCAGCATGGACAGCAGTTACCATCACTATCGTATTCCTGATCATCAAGAAGACCATCGGACTCAGAGTTTCTGAGGAAGAGGAGATCAAGGGTCTTGATCCTACAGAGCACGGTCTTCCAACAGCATACGCAGACTTTGTAACAACAAAGTAATATGGAAATATAACGGAATTTCAAATAAAAACACACCCGGGGACGGAGGGGTCAGGTATCTCCGTCCCCGGGTGGTTTTTTCAACACGTTTTGTCCTATACACCCGTTTTTCCTCAATCGTTTGTTTTTCCCTAAAAAAGGATAAAATTATCTCTTTTCACCTGATAATTGGTCTGAAGGTTACAAAAAATAAGGATGTTATCCCCAAATGCTGTTTAAAGAGGATATTAGGATAATTTTGTACCAAATAGATTAAGATACTGAAACAAATACAAAAACAAAGCGTTATTACGTTTTGTTATAAAAAAATACCATATATCGAACACCCGGGGACGGAGGGGACAGGCACCTCCGTCCCCGGCACTACTGTCTCGCCATTTCACTGGCGGCCATATAATTCTTAAGGATATCCCCATATTCTTTCTTGTGCTTAAACATATATACACAATGTCCGTATCCCTTTCTCACCGTGATCGTCGCTTTGGGGTAATATCTTTTTATTAGTTTTCTGCACACTATGTGTGAATCCCTGCTGCCAAATTCGAAATAAAGCTCTCTCTGCACGTTCTCCGGCATAAGACACTGCTCGTATTTAAAACTGTTACATGAATGAACCATACACGCCAACGCTTCCTTGTCTGTCCTCTCCATTGATCTTGCAAGTTTCTGAACCATTTCAGTATCCATCTCCGCAGAAGAATACATCTTGGCCGCTGCATCAGGGTGTTTCTTCATTCCTCCCATCATACCTCGGAACATCCACTCTACGCCTTTCATTCTTGTGAGTGCAGCTCCCTCAAGAACTGAACATCTCACATCAAGCCACGGATTATATGCCATCAGATACATTGCAACCACGCAGCCCATAGAAGCCGAGAACATAAGATCAAGGCTCTTTATATCATGATCCGAAAGCCATTTGCCTATCAGCATCGCATCTCTCTCCGCACTCGCAAATTTCTCCTGATCATCCCCATGCCCTGTCAGATCAGGCGCTATTATATGATAATCATTCCGCATATCCTCAACGTAAGGAAGCATCATCTCGTGACACATCCACATGCCATGTATAAGAAGTATGTGTGGCTTATATCTGTCTCCGTACTCATGTATAGTCATAATGTGTATCTCCTGTATATATATTTGTTGGATGATGCTCTATGTTCTGGCTTATTTTGCCATCGTTAGCCGGGTATAGCCACAGCTAACATGCGGGGCTTGTTTGCCATCGTCAACCAGATATAGCCATAGCTAACATGCGAGGCTTATTTGCCATCGTCAGCCGGGTATAGCCATAGCTAACATGCGGGGCTTATTTTACATGCATCTAGGTTGGGTAGCTTACAACTCTCCTCATTACACTCTGCCCACTGTGTCGCACAACTGCACAAATCTTGGTAAGCATACCTAAACCCGCGTTAGACTCATCTAACTTCAATTATTTTAGCACAACCGTCATCCACTATACAACACCGGATCGAAGAATTTTCCTATACACACAATATTCTCAGTCAAATGTTATAATTTTTTCCTTGGGTTGTCGAAAAACCTCTATCCAGGATAATTTCTGTAGATTTTATCCTTTTCGCTCTTTTCAATAGACTTTCAGGATAATTTTTTCACTTTTCTATAGGATGTACGGCTTTTTAGGAGAATTCCTTCGTTTGGCATCCATATCGCGGTGCCACCATTCGCATTCCGCCATTCGCATTCCGCTGGCGCTCCATGCTCATGTCGCGCTAGCGCGCTATGTTCCGCCCAACAAAAGGGCCTGCTCGTGAGCAAGCTCCCGGACAGGCCCTTTTGTTGGGCGGAACGCACCGCTTGTAGAACGCACAAAAGGGCTCCCGGCCATAAATGACCGGGAGCCCGTCTCAATACAAACATCTATAGATTAAAGACTGTAAGAACCTGATTCTCCATCAGCTGTATAATATACCATGCCTGTTTCTGGCTGGTAATATACGTTCAATTCCTTAACTGTCTTATTACCAAGAGCTTCCTTTGCCTTGTCAACGATTGCTGACATCTCTATCTGTCCACCAGCGAACTCTACAAATACCTTCTCAGTTGTCTTAACTGGAGCTGCCTTCTTTGCAGGTGCTTTCTTTGCTGGAGCTGCTTTAACCTCAGCTGCCTTTGGCTCTTCCTTCTTTGCTGGAGTTGCCTTCTTTGCAGGTGCTGCCTTAACCTCAGCTGCCTTTGGCTCCTCCTTCTTCTCTGCTGCTTTAACTGGAGCTGCCTTTGCTGCTGTAGCTGTTGTTTTCTTTGCTGCTTCCTCTTTCTTAGCTGCCTCAACCTTAGCAAGTGCTGCTGCAGGTGTTGCCTTTGTTACCTTCTTTGTGTCATCTGCCTTCTTTGCTGTAGCCATGATTCTTTCCTCCCAATTAAAAAGTATCTATATAATCTTATGTACTTATTTCCAAGCTAGCTAGATATTACTCCATTTTTAGTCTTTTTTCAATATAACCAAATTCTTTTCTCCCTTTTGTAGTGTATTGGGAATTGATTTTCACCAAACAACAACACATTGCACAAACAAACGGTCACGGAATGTTATAAATCCGTGACCGTTTTTGTAATTTTATACAAATACATACTTTAATTAGTAAGAATATTAACCACTTCACTCAAATTCATGCCATTTGATGCCTTTAAAAGAACTATATCTTCCGGCTTCATAAGTGCCATGAGATATATAGCTATCTCTTCTGTGTCTGTAAATGACACAGTCTTGGCATGTTTTGTGTTCTCACTCGCATCCAAAGCCTCTTTTATCTTCTGAGCATGTTCACCGATGACGATGACCTCATCTATCTTCTTGTCTCTCAGATACTCACCCACCTCATAATGGTACTCATCACTCTTCTCTCCGAGCTCAAGCATATCTCCGAGGACAAGATACTTCTTGCCATCACACTTCATATCACAAAGGACATCGGTACTGGCCTTCATAGAATCAGGGCTGGCATTGTATGTATCATCAATTATAGTATATTTTCCAGGGAGCTTGATAACCTTCTGTCTGAGGCCTCTGAAATTCTCAAATGCCTTTGAAGACTTCTCATATGGAACTCCAAGCTGATGCGACACCGCCATGGCAACCAGCGAATTGCGTACATTGTGAAGTCCCATGACTCCAACCTTTACAGTCACCACATCATCACCGTGAACCATATCATATACTGAATATCCATCTTCCATACGGATATTTGTCGCTCTGAAATCCATATCCTCTCCACAGCCATAAGTGTACACCTTGCATGGGATCTCATCCTTCACTGCATATAACATAGGATCATCACCGTTGATATAGAGTGTTCCATTCTCTCCCATGCCCTTGATGATGCTGAGCTTCTCTTTACGTGTATTTTCAAGAGAACCCATATATTCTATGTGAGCTACGCCTATGGTGGTTATAACGCAGATATCAGGCTGTGCTATATCTGTGAGTATATCCATCTCCCCCGGCTCGCCAATTCCAAGTTCAAGAACGGCCGCATCGTATTCATCTGTCATTCTGGATACTGTGATAGGCTCTCCATATACCGAGTTATAATTTCCCTCTGTGTGAAAGCACTTCATCCCTGCACTTACAGCAGCTGTGATCATCTCTCTCGTTGTGGTCTTGCCCACGCTTCCGGTGACTGCCACAACCGGCATATCGTATCTGTTTCTTATATACTTTCCGATAGCCTGAAGAGCCTTAACAGTGTCATCTACACGAATGTACGCCTTGTCTGACACGACTACATTATCGTGCTCTGACGTGAGTGTAGCAGCTGCAATCTGAAGCGCAGATTCTATAAATCTATGGCCATCGGTTCTCGAACCTATGATAGGCACAAACAGATCCCCTTCTTTGGCTTCCTTTGAATTGATACAGATATCT
>USSH01000063.1 GCA_900557435.1 uncultured Coprococcus sp.
GATGCCATGGATGAGGCAAAGAAGCTTGGCAACAACAAGGTGTTCAACACAGTGATTATTGGTATTGCGGCACAGCATATGGATTTCTCACATGATGCATGGGTGGAGGTTATAAAGAACACAGTTCCACCTAAGACAGTGGAGAAGAATCTTGAAGCATTTGAGGTTGGATATAATCTGTAAATGTAAAAAACGTATAAAATCAAGGCGGAATTTGTTAAAAAGTTCCGCCTTTTATGTATTTATGATGGAAATGCATCTACATATATGGTAAAATGTATACAAATTTACTTGCATGGGGTATCAAGGTTATGAATGATATGTACAAAGAAGATATAGAAGCGAGATGGCAGCTGCTTGTATGGCGGACAGTCATTGCTATATGCTGTGTTACATTTGCGCTTTCATGGATATTGTTTGGAGTTCACAGGGTAGAAAAGAATATAGGCAGCGGTCTTTATATGCTGGAATATATATTTATTCCAATGGTCATACAGATCATTACATTGGTGGTATGCTACTTTATGATCAAAGCGGACAACATATCCAATGAGAAGAAAAATTATGTGGTCATAGGGCTGATATTCGTGTCTATAGGCGTTATATCATTCGCATATTATTCTATTTTGCCACTCATCATGTTGCCATGCTTAACCATAGTTGCCACGGCATTGTTTGCGGATCAGTCACTCACCGTATGGTCTGGCATTGCGGTGGCAATACTTACCGCAATTGATATGGTGAGGTATCATTTTGAGTACACTGACAGTGTGGCGGGGCTTAACTGGGTCGGAGAGCTCAGCATATTTCTTTTGTTGATCATTCTTTTATGCGTGATGGTGGTTATAGTCAACACACATACAAAAGCACTTATGAGCTCCATAATGGGCAGCTACAACAGACAGGTCACACTCATGAGTGAGCTTATGATAGATCCGATGACAGGTCTTTATAACAGACGATCATTTGAGGACAGTCTTGAAAAAGAGATAGAGAGTGTTGAACAGACAGGCGTCAAATCATATGTTACCATATTTGATATTGATCATTTCAAAGAGGTCAATGATACATATGGACACAGCAATGGAGATATAGTCATCAAGGCTCTGTGTAAGATGATGAAAGAGAAGTCCAAGGATATGGGACTTGCGTTCAGATATGGCGGAGAGGAGTTTGTGATACTGTTCCATGATGTTGAACTCTCGAAGGTCATGAATGTTGTGGAGGATATAAGAACAGAGTTCAGATGCTACTACTTCCATTTTATGAACAAAGATGGAATCACATGCAGCTGCGGAGTTGCAGAGTATATAAAAGGCGAAAGTTCTAAAGCTTGGTTCAACAGAGCGGATTCGGCACTTTATCAGGCAAAGGAATCAGGAAGAAACAGAACTGTTATAAGTGAGTAACATAAAACAGATGGTAAAGAAAAAATACCGGTATCATTTAAGACGCATGATGCCGGTATTTTTTGTTCTTGAAGTTATTCAACATATTCATTAAGCCATTCTACGGCTCCGTTAGATATGGCCTTGGCGTAGTTGTCGAGATTCTCATTAAAGTAATCCAGATCATCCTGACTGGTCATAAATCCCATTTCTATGATCATGCTAGTCATGTCGGTGTCACGTATCACGGCGTAGTCATCATCACTATCTCCCTGGGTACCGATTCGGACTCCACGGTTGTCAGATATACCGACTTTTTCCAGGTTGGAGAGAATGTCATCTGCTGCTGCATAGCTTCTTTCCGATCCGGAACTATGTATCCAGATCTCTATTCCTTTGGTCGTGTTGGCTTTAACAGTTGAATTTCGGTGTAATGATACAAATAGATCAGCTTTAGCCTTGTTGGCAATTACGGATCTGGAGTCAAGTTGTGTATCGCTGTCATCAGATCTTGTCATAATGACGTTGACGCCACTCTTTTCAAGTGCCTCCTTAACCTTGAGAGCAAGTCGGAGATTGTCATCCTTCTCATAGCTCCCATCGAGTCCCACGGCACCGACATCGCTTCCCCCGTGACCAGCATCCACGCATACGGTATATGTGTCATTTGCCTTTTTTAACTTGACAGTCTGTTGTTTGCTTTTTCCCATATTTGCTCTTGCGAGAAATATGCCAAGAACAAGAACGCTTAGCAGAAGAATAATGTTTATGATAACCAAAAATGTTACAAGCGCCCGAAGCTGCTTGACTGTCATCTTTTTCTTACGTTTACTCATTTTATACCTCGTATTCATTTTACCTACCACGTAATAAAATATATGATAATTCGATATTTTTCAACCCTGTACAAAATCTTGATGAAAATGTTATAATGGGTGCGGTAAAAATGAATGTCGATAGATAAAGGAAGTGTTCAAATGATAATAGATTTCCATACACACACGTATCCAGAAAAAATAGCGGCGAGGACGGTTGAGCTTCTTGCAGAAAGATCTGGAACGGTTCCTCATTCAGATGGAACACTGGAGGGACTTGAGGAGAACATGCAGCAGCGACATGTTGATATGTCGGTGGTTCTCCCGGTTGCCACATCTCCTAAACAGTATAAACGTATCAATGAAGTGGCACAGGTGGAAAACGAGATGTTTAAAGATACACATGTGTGGTCGTTTGGTGGGATACATCCGGAGAATGATAATTATAAGGAGATACTGAGAGATATAAGTGATAAGGGTCTGAAAGGTATAAAACTTCACCCGGATTATCAGGGAACTTTTTTCAATGACATAAGATATAAGAGGATAATAAGCTATGCAACAGAGCTGGGGCTTATTGTCGTGACTCATGCGGGACAGGATATAGGTTTACCTGATATTGTACATTGTACTCCGGCTATGGCTGAGGAAGTTCTTGATGATGTCAAGCCTGATAAGCTTGTTCTAGCACATATGGGAGGCTGGCAGATGTGGCAGGATGTGTTGGATCGTTTGTGTGGAAGAAATGTATATCTGGATACGGCATTCTCATACGGACAGATTCAGTATAAAGATGGTGTAGATCACAGATGGAAGCTTATGGACAGCGACATGTTTCGTGCGATAATAAACAGACATGGAGCGGATAAGATTTTATTTGGAACGGACAGTCCGTGGTCTGATCAGTCCGAGTCGATTGCAGACATAGATGGACTGGGACTTGCAGAGGATGAGAAGAGAAAAATTATGGGTGAGAATGCGGCTGTACTTCTCAATCTGTAGGATAATTGGATCAGAAAAAGGATAAATGTGGAATGTGGATCAAAAAAGGATAAATGCAAAAATACTATTGCAAATGATTTAATAATATGTTACATTTTTATTACAGAGATGATTTTCACAAAAAACATAAGAACGATTCCTTAAAATGAATCATATACTAGTTGAGAAAAATAAAGATATGTCGATGCCTTCCGACATATCTTTATTTTTTCTGCTTGAAGTGAATAATAGTTTGTGCTTGTACAGGTCTGGAAGACTGACTCGTATTTTATCGCACAAAAAAAGCTTGAAATCTTATGATCTCAAGCTCTTAGATAGCTGGGCTACAAGGATTCGAACCTTGAAAATGCTGGAGTCAGAGTCCAGTGCCTTACCATTTGGCGATAGCCCATTGCCTCAACAAATGGTAGTATATATCAATGACAAAAAAAATGCAAGTGTTTTTTTGAAAAAAATAAAAAAACTTTTTGGAGCCTTTTGGAGACGGAATAAAGTGTGATTTCCATTTTGTTTTTGGAAACTATGTACGTGTATGATTAGTCGGTTTTTCTTGCTACGTGTGGCGAAATGGGGTATAAAATATATAGAAAAAGACAACAGGAGGCAATGCCAATGTATTCATATGATGCAATAGTCAGATATAGTGAAACGGGAGGAAGAAAGTCGGCAAGTATAGCGACTATTGCCAATTACTTTCAGGATTGTGCGATACTGCAAGCAGAGGAAGTCGGCAATGGGCTGGATGACCTTGCGTGCCATAAGCGGGCTTGGTTCCTGATATCATGGCAGATAGAAGTAGAGAGGTATCCGAAGCTGGGAGAGAAGATAAAGGTACGAACATGGGCATATGATTTTAAAGCATCTTTGGGATTTAGAAATATAGATATATTGGACGAGAATAACTGCAGAATAGTAAGAGCTGCATCAATATGGAGTTATGTGGACATTGATACAATGCGTCCTGTCAAAATTGACCCGGAGGTATCAGCGGCATATCCTATGGAACCGGCTATAGATATGGAATATGCGCCGCGTAAGATAAGGTTGTGGGACGGTTATGACACAGTGGATACGCGAAAAGTTATGGCGTATCAGATAGATTCCAATAACCATATGAATAACGAAGCATATATAGCACTTGCCCAGGAATATGTGGAAGATATATCAGATATAATAGCAGTCAGGGCAGAATATAAGATGCAATATGTTAAAGATGATGTTATAGTAGTAAAGAAAGCAGCCAAAGACAGATATATACAGGTGCTTTTGTGTGATGATAAAGACAACGTGAAGTGTGTTGTCCAATTCGAGATGAAATAATAGGACGGTATAACGATGATAAGAATAGGTGAATGGAACGATCTTGTAATTAAGAGAGAAAAAGATTTCGGTGTGTATCTGGGGGAGACTGGTGATGACAGAGAAGTACTCTTACCAAGAAAACAGGTGCCAAATGGAGCCAAGATAGGCGAACACATAAATGCTTATATATACAGAGATTCAGATGACAGAATAATAGCAACGGTCAAGGTACCGTTTATAACGATGGGAAAGCTTGCTGTGCTCAGATGTGTGGGAACAACAAAGATAGGGGCCTTTATGGACTGGGGACTGGAAAAGGATATTCTGCTTCCATTTAAAGAACAGACTGGTCCGGTCAGAGAAGGTCGAGAGTATCTTGTGAGAATGTACGCTGACAAGTCGGACAGGCTGTGTGTTTCCATGAAGGTATATGATTTTCTAAGCTCAGATTCTCCGTATAAACAGGGCGATGAAATATCAGGAATCGTTATAGAATATAAGTCAGAGTTTGGGGCGTTTGTAGCAGTGGATAACAAATATGCTGCGCTTATACCGGGGAAGGAGATCCACAGTGCAATATACCCTGGAGATAAAATCGAGGGAAGAGTTGCGGATGTGAGGGAAGATGGTAAGCTGAATCTCACACTGCAGAAACCGGCAAAGGTTCAGACGCGCGAGAACGCAGAGATGATAGTGCACATTATAGAGTCTTATAATGGCGTCCTTCCATTTAATGATAAAGCCGACACAACAGTCATAGAAAAGGAATTTGGCATAAGTAAGAGAGCCTTTAAAATGGCTGTGGGCAAACTGCTTAAAGATGGATGCATCCGCATAACTGAGAACAGTATAGAATTGATCACAGAGGAAGAGAAAAAGACATTTGCCTCAAAAGGAACAAAGAGGGAAGATGTAATTGTACGCAAAAAGATCAAAAAACCAGTTGTTCAGGATGAATTCGAGGAAAAACATAGATTCAGGAACAGGACAGAGAAACAGAATAAACAGGAGAACAAGGGCAAGGCTGCAACCGGGAAAATGCTAAAGAGTGGCAAAGTCAAGTTTACAAGAAGTGATGGTGGACGTAGAAATAACTGGCAGGCAATGGTTGCAGAGCAAAAAGCGGAACGACACGATTCTGAGAACTCAGGGAATAACGGCGATAAGTAATGGTGATATGCGTTAGAGCAAATTTTACAATCAATATCACATGGACGCATAAGATAGCATAAAGAAAAGAATGTTTATGAAAAAATTGTAAGAAGAATTTCTGAATCAATCCGTATAATAAGAGATAGAAATAAGAGATAAAAATAAAAGAAAAAATACAAGACAGCAATAGGAGGATATTAATATGAAGACAATAATAAGTACAACGAAAGCACCTGCAGCAATAGGCCCATATTCACAGGCAGTTCTTGTGAATGGTATGTTGTTTACATCAGGTGTTATACCTATTGACCCAGAGACAAATACGCTGGTTCAGGGTGATGTTGAGGTTCAGGCAAGACAGGCAATAGGCAATCTCAAGAATCTTATCGAGGCATCGGGTTCAGCCATGGACAAAGTTGTAAAGACAACCGTGTTCATAAAGAACATGAATGACTTTGGAAAGATAAACGATATATACAAGGAGTTTTTTACAAGTGATTTTCCTGCTCGTTCATGTGTGGAAGTTGCAAGACTGCCAAAGGATGTGCTGATAGAGATAGAGGCTATAGCGGTGGTTGAATAAACATATGGATATGATAGAGACAAGGAAAAAGATCCGTGGAGCTACATGGTTCTTCGCATCGCTTATAGTGACTTATATCATAGTCGTTGTGGTACTCATGTTGAGTGGACTGGGAAATAAGATCTCAATGGTTCAGAATCTGCTTATCAGTCAGGGAATGATATTTGTGCCAACTTTGATCTTTATAATTATAACAAGATGTGATATAAAGGAAACTCTCAGGATAAGAAAAACCCATTGGTCGGCGATCTTTATCGTGCCGATTTTCGTGTTGGCGCTGGAGCCGGTCATGTCGGTCATCAATTCCATAAGTCTGCTGTGGGTGGACAGTGCTACAGCGGAGCTTGCAACTGATCTGGTGGCAAAATATCCTTTCTTGGTATCGACAGCTCTTATGGCATTAACGCCGTGCATAGTTGAGGAATTGGCGTATAGGGGCGTTATTTTGGGAAGTTACAGATACAGCAGCCGTATATGGGCAATTGTCATTTCCGGAGTGCTGTTCGGTGCAATGCACATGAATTTTAATCAGATGGCGTATGCAGTGGTTCTTGGAATGATGCTCGGACTTCTGGCGGAGGTTACGGGAAGCATACTCCCAACGATGCTGGCGCATTTTTGTTTTAACGAGATTTCAGTTTGCATAAGCTATTTTGTATATCACAACAGCGCGTTAAAGAGTGTTGTGGATTCAGCAGCGAAAAATACGGTATCGACAAAAGAGCTTATTATCACAATAGTCAGTCTGACGCCGTTGGCGGTCGGTGGGCTTTGTGTAGCGTTCGCGCTTCTCTATGCACTTGCCGTCATAAATGGCAGGAAAGAAGAGATCTTTGGAATGTTCCGAAGACAAAAGAGATTTGCAGATGACGGTTCAGAGATAAAGAAACCAAGGATAATATCAATCCCTCTTGTGATTTCATTTGTTGTATGCGTAGGGTTTATGATAATCGGTGAAGTTTTATAGTCACATGTCAAAAATAACGCTGTCAAAAATAACGCTAAAGAAATGTTTGAGTATATGTATTTTTACAACAAAAAATGTCCACAGATAATAAAAGTATCTGTGGGCATTTTCTGTATGCTGATGACTGCTAGTATTAATCTCTGTCGAGAAACCAGTAGAAGGATATGGTGTATAATCCGGCTACTCCAACCAGTGTATAAATTATCCTGGAGAAAGCTGTCCCAACACCAAAAATACCATCTATGATATTATAGCTGAACAGACCTATGATGCCCCAAACAATAGCACCTATGATGGTCAGAGTAAGGCATATGCAGTTAAGTGTTCTCATTGATGACCTCCCAAATTTGTCTGCGCCACAAAAAGACGCATTTATATATTTCTATAATGTAAGTATGTACTCTAAATAATAATTTTATACCAGAATTGTTACATGGAGTTTTGAACCGGAAGTTCGTGTGCAACTTAGACTCACTTGACACTTGAGTGTGGCTGTAGTACATTTACATTTGAATAATTGTTCAATTGGCACAGGTATAACGCTTTGACTGTTTTGCTCAGAAAGGGCGTTTGCATTCGTATACGGAAAGGACGAGATGAGGTTATGATAGATTTTGATCAGTATGAACTTGAAAGCTCGGATCTTTTAGATCTTGCAGAGCTGTTCAAGGTGTTTGGGGATTCGACGAGGATATCGATCATGTTTGCACTTCTGAAACAGGAGTTGAGTGTTGGTGAGATTGCAGATAAATTGGAAATGAATGCATCTGCTATATCACATCAGCTTAGAGTGTTAAAGCAGGCAAAGCTTATAAAAAGCAGAAGATCAGGCAAGAATATTATATATGAACTGGCAGATGAACACGTGGTTACGATCATAAAACAGGGAGTAGATCATATTCTGGAATAAAAATATACAAATTTAGCGAGGTATTTCGATGAAAGTTGAATCACTTATATTTGATATGGATGGAACTCTGTGGGACAGCGCGGAGAAGGTGGCAGAATCCTGGACAGCGGTGCTTAAGGAACAGCCGGATGTGGACATGGTAGTGACAGAGGCTGATATAAAAGCTATTATGGGCATGCCTATGGATGCTATAGCGAGAAAGATGTTTGGAGAGTACCCGGAGAAGAGACAGGAGGAACTTATTGATGCCTGCGGTGATTTTGAAAACAACTATCTCAGACAGCATGGAGGAAAACTCTATGATGGCGTTGAGGATACACTGGCAAAGTTATCAGAAACTCACAGGCTTTATATAGTGAGCAACTGTCAGAATGGATATATTGAAGCTTTTCTAGAGCACTATGGATTTGGAAAGTATTTTAAAGACATATTGTGCTGGGGAGACACGAAGGTGTCAAAAGGAGAGAGCATAAAGATCATTATGGATAAAAACGACATAAAAGATGCTGCATATGTTGGAGATATTCAGGGTGATTGTGACAGTGCAAGATATGCAGGCATAAAGTTCATACATGCAGCCTACGGATTTGGCAAGGTTGATGATAAGGATGCGGCTATACAAAAGTTTGAAGATCTTTTGGATGTTGTCGAGTAGAAAGTGTTACAGACCTGCGTAGATATAGCGGTGGTCATATGTTCTCATGCAGCCGGAAAATCTTATTCACCGGCTGTGTAAAAAAATACCAGACAGATCACATTAAGATGTGGCACTGTCTGGTTTTTTATTTGTATTTGTAATGGATAAAATTATTTGTTCATATGCTCAAGGGCTGCTGCAACAAATCCTTTGAACAGAGGATGTGGTTTGTTTGGTCTCGACTTGAATTCGGGATGAGCCTGGGTTCCAATAAACCATGGGTGATCAGGAATCTCAACCATCTCTACTATGTGTCCGTCAGGTGAAAGTCCGACAAGCTCCATACCGTTGTCTGAAAGCGCCTGCCTGTAGTCATTGTTGACTTCATATCTGTGTCTGTGACGCTCGTGTATGTACTCTGTTCCGTACAGCTGGTATGACTTTGAGTCCTTTGCAAGTACGCATGGATAAGAGCCAAGTCTCAGTGTTCCGCCGAGATCAGTCACGTCGTGCTGGTTAGGCATGATATGTATAACCTGATGGAAAGAGTTTGGATTGAACTCAGAGCTGTGTGCATCTGAGTAACCAAGTACGTTTCTAGCAAATTCAACTATTGTGAGCTGCATACCGAGACAGAGACCAAGGTATGGGACTTTGTTGGTACGTGCATAGTTGATGGCAGTGATCATACCTTCTATACCTCTGTCACCAAATCCGCCTGGTACAAGTATTCCGTCTACATCGCCAAGCATCTCTGCTACGTTTTCCTCTGTGACAAGTTCGGAGTCTATCCACTTGATCTCCACATCGGATCTGTTGGCAACACCGGCGTGCTTGAGAGCCTCAACCACAGAGATATAAGCATCGTGGAGAGACACGTATTTGCCGACAAGAGCTACCTTTACTGAGGTGGTCGGATGTTTCCATGCATCTATCATGTCTGTCCATTCCTGCCATGCATGTTCCTCTGGCGGAGGACACTCCATGTTGAGACACTCGCAGACGACATCGGCGAGGTGTTCCTTCTCCATGGCAAGAGGTACTTCGTACAATACGTCGACGTCAAGATTCTGTATGACATTCCTGCTTGGAACATTGCAGAACAGAGCGATTTTGTCCTTTATACCTTGATCGAGAGGAAGATCAGAACGACACACAAGTATGTCGGGCTGTATTCCCATTCCCTGCAGGTTCTTTACACTTGCCTGGGTAGGCTTTGTCTTGATTTCGCCTGATGCGCGGAGATAAGGAATGAGGGTTACGTGGATCATGATACAGTTTTTAGGTCCAACCTCATGCTGGAACTGTCTGATAGCCTCAAGGAAAGGCTGACTTTCGATATCACCGACAGTTCCGCCTATTTCGATAATGGCAACTTCTGTGTCCTTTGCGTCAGGATTCCTGTAGAATCTGTCTTTGATCTCGTTGGTGATATGAGGAACGACCTGAACGGTGTGTCCACCGAAATCACCGTGTCTCTCCTTTTGAAGAATACTCCAGTAAACTTTTCCTGTCGTTACATTTGAATTCTTGTTGAGACTCTCATCAATAAAACGCTCATAGTGTCCGAGATCCAGA
>USSH01000064.1 GCA_900557435.1 uncultured Coprococcus sp.
ATTCCAGAACTGAGTTCCGATATATCCGCAGGTACGTCTTGCAACGAATAGAGTGTTCTGGTCGCGGTTGCCGCAGTTAGGGCACTCCCACACCAGCTTGCCATAATCGTCTGTAACTATCTTGATCTCCCCGTCATAGCCGCACTTTTCACAGTAGTCGCTCTTGGTGTTCAGCTCGGCATAGAGAATGTTGTCATATATGAATCGCATAACTTCCAGAACTGCATCGATGTTGTTCTGAAGGTTAGGAACTTCTACATAACTGATGGCGCCGCCCGGTGACAGCTTCTGGAACTCTGACTCGAATTTCAATTTGCTGAAGGCATCAATTTGCTCAGTTACGTGTACGTGATAGCTGTTGGTTATATAATTCTTATCTGTGACGCCCGGGATGATGCCGAAACGCTTCTGCAGATTCTTTGCAAATTTGTAAGTAGTGGACTCCATAGGTGTTCCGTATACGGAATAGCTGATATTCTCAGCAGCCTTCCACTCAGCGCATTTGTCGTTGAGCTTCTGCATTACAGCGAGCGCAAATTTCTTGCCTTCCTCGGATGTATGTGTTTTGCCGATCATACGGACACACATTTCGCAAAGACCGGCATAGCCAAGGGAAATAGTTGAGTAGCCGCCGAAGAGCAGCTTGTCAATCTTCTCGCCTTTCTTAAGTCTTGCCAGCGCACCGTGCTGCCACAGTATAGGAGCGACATCTGATATGGTTCCGAGCAGTCTTTCATGTCTGCATCTGAGTGCCTTGTGACAAAGCTCAAGACGCTCGTCCAGGATCTTCCAGAATTTGTCCATGTCGCCGTCTGATGAACATGCCACATCAACAAGATTGATGGTCACGACACCCTGATTGAATCTGCCGTAGTATTTGCGCGATCCGTCAGGATTCCTTATGCCGTCTTCCTTTGTCGGGAATGAACGGCAGCCCATGCATGGGTACACATCGCCGTCCTTCATCTCTCTCATGACCTTGGCTGAAATATAATCCGGAACCATGCGCTTGGCGGTACATTTGGCTGAGAGCTCGGTGAGGTACCAGTACTTGGAGTCTGGGGTGATGTTGTCTTCGTCGAGAACATATATAAGCTTTGGAAATGCCGGGGTGATCCAGATTCCCTTCTCGTTCTTAACGCCTTTGATCCTCTGATTCAGGACCTCCTCAATGATGAGTGCCAGGTCGTCCCTCGTCTGACCTTCAGGTACCTCGTCCAAATACATGAACATGGTGACAAATGGTGCCTGACCGTTACATGTCATCAGCGTGATGAGCTGGTACTGTATGGTCTGGATTCCGCTCTTGACCTCGTTCAGAAGTCTTTTTTCTGTTATCTTATCGATGATATCCTCGTCAAGTGGTTCACCGCATTCGGTGCGCTCCTCAACAACTTGTGCGCGGAGTTTTTTTCTGCTCACATCCACAAATGGGGCGAGATGGGACAGGGTAAATGTCTGTCCGCCGTATTGGTTGCTGGCCACCTGAGCCACGATCTGGGTCGTGACGTTGCATGCAGTGAAGAAGCTGTGTGGCTTCTCAATCATGGTCTCGCTGATGACAGTGCCGTTCTGCAGCATGTCCTCGAGATTGATGAGGTCACAGTTATGCTCCTTCTGTGCATAGTAATCTGAATCGTGGAAATGTATGATTCCGGCCTCGTGTGCTTCCACGATATCCTCCGGCAGCAGCATTCTCTTTGTGAGATCCTTGGAAACCTCACCGGCCATATAGTCACGCTGGGTTGAGTTGATCACAGGGTTCTTGTTGGAATTCTCCTGATTGACCTCCTCGTTCATATGATCGATGAGTGCGAGTATTCCGTTGTCCGTGGTGTTGGACTTACGTGCAAGCTCTCTCTTATAACGGTAACGCACATATTTCTGTGCAACCTCGTATCCTCGCATCTCCATGATTCCGGTCTCTACCATATCTTGTATATCCTCAACGTGGACTGCGTGGGACATGGATTCAATCTGCTTCTCCAGATTGTCCGCGATGGCGTGAACCTGATATTCATTTAACTGATGGAGATTGTCAACTTCGTTGTTGGCTGCAAGAATGGCATTCTCTATCTTTGACAGATCGAATGTAACCTCTTCTCCATTTCTTTTAATTACATGTACATGTTTTTTTGCTTCTTCTGACACAGCAATAGCCTCCCTCTTCCAATTCGATAAAAGTTCTATAATAATAATCCAATCATTAAATTAACTGAAATCAGGCCGTTAAGGTCTGGTTTGACATAATATACTAGATGCGGCTGCCCGTTCCGCATGGAATTATTTATAAAGAAAATAAATATGCAGCACGCTGATGCGTGCGCAGGTCGTCAAGCTTGCGCTTGCGACAAATAAAATAGGTAGCACGCTGATGCGTGCGTAGCTTGTCAAGCTTGCGCTTGCGACAAATAAATAGGTAGCACGCTGATGCGTGCGCAGGTCATCAGGCTTGCGCCTGTGACAATTAATGTAAACACAATATATTTGGTGGGGATAATGTGGAACACCCACTAGATATTGTGCTCTGTTATTATAGCCATCACAAATGACATTGTAAAGATGAAAAATGTGCTTTTACACAATAAAAAACCCGGGGATCGCATAAACCTTGACAAATTTAGAGAAAAAATGTTTGAGGACTGCCAAAGCCTTGACAAGCAACCATAAAAAGTGATACACACTTATATGAATACAATTTCTAACAGGTATTAATACAAATATCAAGGAGATAAAAAAATGCAGGAATTAAAGCCGATCAAAGAAGGTAAGGTACGTGAGATTTATGACAATGGAGACAGCCTGATCATGGTAGCTACAGACCGTATAAGCTGCTTCGATGTCATTCTCGACAATGTAATTTCCAAGAAGGGAACAGTTCTGACACAGATGTCGAAGTTCTGGTTTGACATGACACAGGACATTCTTCCTAACCACATGATCTCAGTTGATGTAAAGGATATGCCAGAGTTCTTCCAGCAGGAGAAGTTCGACGGCAACAGCATGATGTGCAGAAAGCTTGAGATGCTTCCAATTGAGTGTATCGTTCGTGGATACATCACAGGAAGCGGTTGGGCAAGCTACAAGGAGAACGGCACAGTATGTGGAATCAAGCTCCCGGAGGGACTTAAGGAGTCAGATAAGCTTCCTGAGCCTATCTACACACCATCAACAAAGGCGGAGATTGGCGATCACGATGAGAATATATCGTATGAGCAGAGCATTGCTCACCTCGAGAAGTACTTCCCAGGAAAGGGCGAGGAGTACGCTTCAAAGCTCAAGGAGTACACTATAACACTTTACAAGAAGTGTGCAGAGTACGCACTTACAAGAGGAATCATCATTGCAGATACAAAGTTTGAGTTTGGACTTGATGAGAACGGCAACATCGTTCTCGGCGATGAGATGCTCACACCAGACAGCTCAAGATTCTGGCCAGCAGATGTATATGAGCCAGGCCACGGACAGCCATCATTTGACAAGCAGTTCGCCCGTGATTGGCTGAAGGCTAATCCGGACAAGGGATGGAAGCTTCCGGATGATGTCGCACAGAAGACCATCGACATCTACCTTGAGGGTTATGAGAAGCTCACAGGCAAGCCACTCGGAAAGTAATCAGTACATTATAATATATAGATGCAGTGTTGAGTGATGGCGGATAAACCGTATGTCACCTGATGTCTGCATGGCAGAAATAAGGCTCCCAGACAGTATGTCTGGGAGCATTTTTTTTAGCATTTTCGCAAATTTGATGATTTAGGACATATAGGATACAATTTTGTACATAAATTGACAGGAATAATAGCAAAGGATACAAGAATTTCAAAGCTTGTATCCTTTCGTGCTTTTGGGTTGAAAAGGAGAAAAAATTGTATCGAAAGAGTACGAAATTTAACTAAAAGATAAAAACATCAGGTTATCTGACACCAAGTGGACAAGCCCTCGAACCATAAAATGACAGAAAATAGAGACTCATCAAGTTGTGAACTTCGTTGAAATAAATGGCGCCGGGTGGTAAAGTGTAAATGTTATGAAAAGGCAAAATCAAGTGAGATTTTACAAGGAGGTAACAATGAAGAATATGCTGCGTGTGGCGGCCGTTACGCCGAAGGTTCACATCGGAAGTGTCAGCGGAAATGTCAGAGAGATAATGGATATATATGAAGAGTATAAGGATGCTGCGGATATCATAGTGACGCCGGAGTTGTCCATCACAGGATATACATGTGCGGATCTGTTTGAGAACAGAAAACTCATAGATGGCGCGAGAAGAGGTCTTCTTCAGCTTGCCATGGCGACTTGTACCGGACAGTCGGCACTGGTGGTCGGCTTGCCATTTGAGGTGGACGGGGAGTTGTTCAACTGTGCGGCATTCCTGCAGGGAGGAAGAGTCATGGCCATCGTGCCGAAGACTTATCTGCCAAACTACGGCGAGTTCTATGAGAAGAGATGGTTCTCGGCTAGGAAGTATGATGCGGTGATGGTCAATCTCATGGATCCGGAAGATGATGGAGATGAGCTTGAATATAATGCCGGTTCAAAGAAAGCCGGGGACAGGGTTGTTGGCAGTGAGGTGCTGTTTGGCAACAATGTGATGATAGAGATGGGCAGCGGAGACCAGAGAGTCAAGCTTGGAATAGAGATATGCGAGGATGCCTGGACTCCGGTTTCGCCGGGAAGACTTCTTGCTATGGCGGGAGCTGAGGTCATACTCAACCTTTCCGCGTCAAACGAAGTCATTGGAAAGGCCGCATACAGGCACAAGCTGATCGGCAGTGTGTCATCGGACTGTCTGTGCGGATATGTGTATGTGTCCGCTGGAATGTACGAGTCCACATCAGATCTGGTATTTTCAGGACACAATCTGATGTACGAGAACGGCAAGCTCCTCGGCGAGGTAAAGCCATTTGAGGATGGAGTATTGATCAGGGACATAAGTCTCACCAAGATCAGACACGACAGGATAGCAAACAAATCATTTGCCGACTGTAAGCGTGATTTCGCATTCAGAAAGTATGAGACGGTGGTGTGCGATACTCCGCTGATGGACAAAGGAAATGTGCTCATGAAGGTGAAGATGACACCATTTGTCCCATCGGGAAATAAGCTTGAGAGGTGCATGGCGATATTCAAGATGCAGGTTGCCGGACTTCAGAGAAGGATAGAGGCGACCCACTGCAAATGTGTGGTCGTGGGAGTGTCAGGTGGACTTGATTCCACACTGGCTCTGCTGGTTTCAGCACAGGCGGTGAAGAATGCGGGACTTCCATCCACAACTGTCGTGGGAATCACCATGCCGGGATTTGGAACGACAAACAGGACGAAGAACAACTCCACGGAACTCATGAGACTGCTCGGCTGTGATAGCAGAGAGATAAGCATAGCTGCATCGGTGAGACAGCATTTTGCCGATATCGGACAGGACGAGAGCGTGCATGACGTCACTTATGAGAACTGTCAGGCGAGGGAGAGAACACAGATACTCATGGATGTCGCCAACAAGGAGGGCGGATTTGTGGTTGGAACCGGAGATCTCTCAGAGCTGGCACTTGGCTGGTGCACTTACAACGGCGACCACATGAGCATGTATGCGGTGAATACAAGTATACCAAAGACTCTGGTGCGCTCACTTGTGAACGAAGTCGGACACTTCATGGAAGTTGACGGATTCGAGGGCATCGCTCCGATCATAGACGATATCATAGACACACCGGTCAGCCCGGAGCTGCTTCCGCCGAACCCGGACGGAACCATTGCGCAGAAGACGGAGGACACCGTGGGATCATACATCCTGCACGATTTCTTCTTATATTATACACTGCGATATGGAATGTCACCTGAGGAGGTAAATGAGCTCTGCAAGGAGGCTGTAAGACAGAGTGACGAGTACAATTTCTCAGACAGCGAGATCGACAAATGGCAGAAGGTATTCTACACGAGATTTTTCCGCCAGCAGTTCAAGAGAAACTGCATGCCGGACGGCGTGAAGGTCGGAACCGTGTCGGTCAGCCCGAGAGGAGATCTGAGACTGCCGTCAGAGATAGAGTTTGAGGATTTTCTGTAGACATATTTTATAGCGGAATTATAGGATTTTGCCATATATACCGTTGCAGGCTGAGTTAAGCGGGAGCGACCCCTGATGGGTATGATTGACATTCATGTAATATTAACTTAGATATTGTCAAAATCCAACATCAAAGGAGGACAAAGAAATGCCATTTATAGATTCAAAGGTTACAGTGAAGATGAGCGACGACCAGAAGGAGACACTTAAGAGCAGCCTCGGTCAGGCGATAACAACGATGAACAAGACAGAGAGTTACCTTATGGTTGGTATCAACGATGGATACGACCTGTTCATGGGTGGAAAGAAGCTGGATAAGGGCGCTTATGTGGAGGTAAGCGTATTCGGAGATGTGACTCCAAAAGCATGTGATGCCATGACAGGAAAGATCTGCGATATATTTGCTGATGTGCTTGGAATCCCGGGAAATGCGGTGTACGTGACTTACCACGGCGTACATGATTGGGGCTGGAACGGCGGTAACTTCTGATGTGGGAGATAGAAGTCCTTGACGCTCTCCAGAATATACATACCCCATGGCTTGACAAGATCATGGTGGCGATCACATCACTTGGAAATGCAGGGATACTGTGGATAGTGCTGGCGGCTGTGCTGCTGATCATTCCAAAGACGAGGAAGGCAGGGCTGTGCATGGCCATCGCACTTATCCTTGACCTTCTCATAACCAACTGCCTGTTAAAGAATCTGGTTGCCAGAACAAGACCGTATGATGTGGCGAACTTTACAGATCTGATAGTGAAGAAACCGACGGATTATTCCTTCCCATCGGGACACACGGCGGCGTCATTTGCGGCTGTCACGGCGTTGTTCATGAGCAGGAAGAAACTGCTGGGCGCAATATCCTGCGTGATAGCGATCCTCATAGCGTTCTCAAGAATGTATCTGTATGTGCATTTCCCGACAGATATCATTGGCGGAATAGTGGTAGGCGTGGCAGCCGGAGTGGCAGCCGGTCTTATACTTAGAGTGATTGATAAGAAACTTGCAGCCAGGGCGGCAGGCACAGATATAGAGAATCATTGAAAACCAGATTGTGATGATAAAGATTTCCAGGAGCAATATGATTGGGCGGATCGTTGGTTTGGAGGGATATGATAATGAGTGAATATACCATACTGCCGTTGATCAATGCAGCATTTCAGCCGGGTGAAGCGAAAAAGATGGTAGACAGTTTTGAAGACAGGGATTTTCAGAAGATAGCACGTGCTGAATACTATTATTTTACCGGGCAGGCGGAGGAGTGCAATCATATAGCAGAACGTTATCTGATGAGTCATAATATAAAATTGAAGATGTCATCCTGCCTGTTATATGTATATTCTAATCTGACACTTGGCAGAGAAGCTGCATCAAGAAAAGGACTGAGGGAGATTCAGGAATGTCTTGAAAAAGAGACGAAAAATCCTTCATCCGCTGAGGACAGGGCTGTCAGTGTATTTGCGGGATATATGTCCTCTGTGCTTTTGCATCTTTCGGTGGATGAACTTCCGGATGTGGAGCTTTATGCAGTAACATTGCCGCCTGGAATTAAGCTGTTTTCTGCCTATGTAATAGCTCACATGGCATATTTAAAAGGCGAGTATGGCAGGGCACTTGGAATTTGCGAGGCAGCATTGATGTTCAGGGATGATGTATATCCTATTAGTATGATCTATCTGTATTGTATGATTGCAATGTGTCAGATGAATCTGAAAAATCAGCAGAAAGCAAAAGATGCATTGATGCTGGCGTGGAACGTGGCGAAAGAAGACGAATTTTTGGAACCCTTTATTGAACATCATGGTTTGCTGCAGGGACTTCTGGAGTCATGTATCCGCAAGGAGGATTCAAAACTATATAACAAATTATCTGATAAAGTCATTGCCTTTAGCAGGGGATGGATGTCAATCCACAATCCTATGTCAGGAAATTCAGTGACGGATGCATTATCCACAGTGGAATTCTCGATTGCAATGCTGGCAAGCCGAGATTGGAATAACCAGGAAATTGCAGATTATCTGGGATTTTCGCCAAATACGGTTAAAACTTATCTGAGCAGGATTTATGAAAAAATGAATATAAATAAGCGAGATGAACTGAAAAATTATATGCTGAAATAGGGAAATATACATTTTCGTATCGAAACGGAGATTACATGGAATAAGTCAAAATGATAAAATCTTTATATACAGAAATCACTACCCCAATTCAATTTTATTTTTAAGGGAGGGAACTATATGAAGAGAAGAATTTTGACCACCCTGTTCACTATGTGCATGGTGCTGATGCTGCTGCAAATACCGGCATATGCGGGCAAAGCCTATTGCAACATCTGTGGTAAATGGGTAAGTACAACCGGAACTTATGAATACAAAGACGCTGGATATCATTGGAATCACGTTTATTGCACAGAATGTGGCACCAATATCAGCAATCCGCGTTCTGCACATGTGTGGAGCGGAACGGCAACCTGCACAAGCGGACAGACTTGCACGGTCTGCGGAGAAACATCCACACCGCCCGGACATGATTGGAACTCAAACTGGATTTCCGATGAAAACAATCATTGGCATGAGTGTAATGTCTGCGCAGAAAAGGGCGATGTTGGAGTACATATTTGGGATAATGGCACTATAACTATTTCTCCAACCTGCACAACAGAGGGGGAGAGAAAATTCACTTGCATTAAATGCGGCAGAATAAAAACAGAGACGATCCAAGCTACGGGTCACGACTTCGTACATCACGATGCACAGGCGGCGACTTGTACCGCAAACGGTTGGGAAGCTTACGATAGCTGCAGTAACTGTGATTACACCACCTATACGGAGATTCCAGCAGCAGGTCATAGTTATGGAGAAGTAACATACACATGGAGCACAGACGATCAACACTGTACAGCAGAAAGAAAATGTACAGCATGTGATGGCGTAGAAAGTGAGACAGCAGATACAACAGCAACAGTAATACAGGAAAAGAACTGCGTATTGCCAGAATTATCTACATACAGTGTAACATTTGAAAATTCTGCTTTTGAATCTCAAACAAAGGAAAATGTACGGACAGCAGAAAACGCCGGCCACGATATGGAAAAAGTAGAAAAGCAAGCTGCTACTGCTGCAAAAGAAGGAAACATTACATATTGGTTCTGTGATAAATGTAATAAGTATTTTAGTGATGAAGAAGCAGAAAATGAAATTAAAAAGGAAGACACAGTGCTTGCGAAACTCGCCCCTGTTATTATCAAGGGAGATGGAGCAACAGTAACAGCAGGTGCGAAGAATGCACTATCATTCACATCTGATGCTGCATACAGGGATTTTATTCGTGTTGAGGTTGACGGAAAGACCATAGATGAGAGTAATTATACGGTGGAATCTGGAAGTATAATCGTAACATTGAAAGAGGATTATGTTGCCTGTTTTTCGGAGGGCAAGCATACACTTGGCATTGTCTCTGAGAGCGGAACAGCGACAGCTCATTTTACAGTAAACGAGAAGACAACGGGGACACAGGAGCCTTCGGAAGACACAACCGGTACAACACAGGAGCCTTCGGAAGACGACACAACCAGTACAACACAGGAGCCTTCGGAAGACGACACATCCAGTACAACACAGGAGCCTTCGGAAGATACAACCAGTGCAACACAGGAGCCTTCGGAAGATACAAATAATATAACACAGGAGACAAGTACAACGGATAAAGCAACACAATCATCTCCAAAAACTGGTGACAGTACAGACTTGCAGTTGTATGTTATTCTTATGTTTGTTTCAATAGTGGGTGTTGCAGGAATTTGTGTTAAGAAAAGGTTCAAGACCCATTGATGGCTTTGAATGAAATGGCTGTTAGAGCAGAAATTACATATTAGATCTCTATAAAATGAGGCATATGGACTAAAAAGATGTTCATATGCCTCATTTTTAATATGTCTTTAAATACTTTAAATACACAGAAATTTCACAAACGAAACGCCTCTCTATACTATTGACATTAAAAAATAGAAGTATTAATATTTATGCAACTTGCGTCAAATCACACATAGCTGACGATCAGATATCGCATATCATAAATCAAATTCCTGATTTTGTACATCTGAGGATTCTGTCAGCATTTCAAACCGAAACAAGGAGGAAATAGAATGATCAAAACATTGCTTGGTCAGGTGGGCGGGTACAAGAAGGATTCGATACTCACACCTGTATTTACGGCGGCAGAGGTCTTCATGGAGATCCTCATTCCATTT
>USSH01000065.1 GCA_900557435.1 uncultured Coprococcus sp.
GATTTAATGAAAGCTTTATAAAGATTTACAGAGTGGATAGTTGTAAAAGCCTATTTTAAAATTATATGTATTATAAGAAGAGAAAGTAAAGTGACTTTATGACATAGCGCTAATTGCACCATAAAACAACGCATGGTTATAAAAATATAGAAAAATATATATAATAAATAATCTTTTTTGTTGGTATTGCACAAATAATGCAGTATAATATAATAATACATTTCTTATATGTTGGTGTATGCGGGGGAGATTCATATTTTGTAAGTCTTTGAATTAAGCGATTACTTTATCTAGATATTTAGCAATTTCTAATCTGTTATTTCCCCCAATATAATTATAAATGCACCTGCTGGAAAAAGGGGGAAAAGATGACGAGTAGGTTAGTGCTGATGACATTGCCGAAATGTATTTAACATTTAGAAATGATGAATCAAAAGATAAAGAAATTAGTATGGAAGATAAAGAAATTAGCATGAAAGATATGTTTGCTGAGTTGGAGGAAATATGAGACTATTACATTTGAGCGATTTACATTTGGGGAAGAGCATATATGGCTATTCCATGATAGAAGACCAGAGATTCTGGATAGACGAATTTTTAAAGGTGTGTGATGAGCAGAAACCAGATGCCGTCATGGTTGCGGGGGATGTGTATGATCGTGCCACACCTGGGGCGGCGGCGATCATGTTGTTGGATTACTTCATTGGGGAGATTTCAAACAGGCAGATCCCACTGCTTATCATCGCCGGCAATCACGATAGCGGGGAGAGGCTTGAATATGCTGGGGAAATATTGAAAAAGCATGATGTATACATAGCGGGTGTGCCACAGCGGAAGATTACCAGAGTTACACTTCCGGATGAAGAGGGAGAGGTGAATTTTTATCTCCTGCCATATCTGTATCCGGAGCGCGTAGCAAGCTTTTTTGACAGAAATGATATTAAAAGTTATGAGGAGGCAATGATCAATTATCTGAGTCATCAAGATATAGATACCAGTGAGAGAAATGTTCTTATTGCCCACCAGAATATCATTGCAGATGGTGTAGAGGCAGAGCGTGGTGGTTCTGAAACCATGTCAGGAGGAATCGGACCTATCGACTATTCGGTGTTTGATGATTTTGATTATGTTGCTTTGGGACATATACATAGAGCCCGCCCGGTTGGAAGATCACAGGTTCGTTACGCCGGTACACCTATCTGTTATCACCTTGACGAGACAAAGCAGGGAAAGAAAGGCCCGTTATTGGTGGAGATTGGCCCGAAGGGTGAGGAAATAAAGGTTGAAACTATAGAGATAAAGCCGCTGCATAGGATGCGGTATGAAAAGGGAACAAAAGAAGAGCTGCATGCCATGTTTGAAAATGATAATGGCAGAGATGAGTATGTGGGACTGGTGATGACGGATGAGAGAGTAGACTCCGTTACATATGCATACTTCAATGATCTCTTACAGAAAAGGGGCAGCAAGCTTTTGGAATTCAGATCAGAGGCGAAGTCCCAGTCAGGAGTCAGGGAAGGCAGATCCCGTGAGGAGATACAGAGGGAAAGCCTTCAGGATTTATTTGCGGAGCTATATACGAAGGCGAATAACGATGAGCCACCAACCACAGAAGAATATGAGATGATGAAATTTGCAGCCGATAAGATGTCCAGATGCGAAGTCACAAAGGATGCAAATCCAGATAATTCTCTGGTGGATGAAGTGATTGCATTTGCCAGACAGTTAGGAGGGGAGTAGCCTATGAAACCAATAAAACTTGAGATGACAGCATTTGGTTCGTTTAAGAATCATACAGTGATAGATTTTTCCAACTTTGAAAAAGAAGTTTTTCTTATAACGGGAGATACCGGGGCCGGCAAAACGACTATATTCGATGCCATTACTTATGGACTTTTTGGAACCTTAAGTGGTTCAGGCAGCAAGTCGAGGACTCCGGAGATGATGCACACGAAGCAGCTCTCTAAGAGTATTGACACAGTTGTTGAGTTGACATTTGCACACAATGGTGAAACTTATAGAGTTGTGAGGACCATGCACTATGCTAAGAAGCAGAAGCTTGAGAATCAGTATGACGACAAGGCATCTCTGAAAGCTGTGCTTTATGATTCGGAAGGACAGGCGTGTTGTTCGGGTGCAAAATACGTGACAGACGAGATTGAAAGGATCCTGGGAATCAAAGTAGAGCAGTTCTTGAAGATTGTCATGCTGGCTCAGGGAGAGTTTAAGGCATTTCTTACTTCCGCGGGTGATAAGAAGGCTGAGATTATTGGTACCTTGTTTGACAGCAGTAAGTATGAGTATTATGAGAAGATATTCAAGCTTGCATATGACAAGCTGGCGGACGAGAGAAAAGAATCTGAAGGAAGAATAAAGCTTGTGCTTGATAGTACGTTTAACAAGCCGGACACAGACAGATATTCTGAGGAGCTGTGGCTGTGGAGAGGGGAAGATGATAAGCTGATCGGCAATCTCACTGCACTGCTTGATGATGAGCAGGCAGAGTATGACGAAGTGTCCAGAAAGGCAAATGAACTTGCAAAGCGCAGGGATGATCTGCTTCTGGAAAGAAAGAATGCGGAAATTAACAATAATAATCTGAAAGAATTGGCAGAGTGTCAAAAAGCCTTGGAAGCGCTTGAGGCAAGAAAAGGTGAGATAGTCCAGAAGAGGCTTGAGCGGGAGCAAATCTGGAAGGCCTGGTATGATATACATGGTTTGGTGAATCAGCTGGAGAATATCCAGCACAGATTGAACTATGAGATTGAGGAAAAATCAAATTTGGAGAAGCGACTAGGCGAGGTTACGCAGGAACTGGCACAGCTGAGTGAGGAGACTGCTCAGGATGAGGCTATGCTGAGCCAGAAAGAGAGCTTGGGAATCGAGATTGATAGTTTGCGGAAGTCAGTTCTGAAATTCGAGAGCAGGGATGCTGAGAGAAAGAACCTGCAGACTCTCCAGAAGCGAAGCGACGATATACTCAGTAAAATATCCACTTACAAGGATGAGAGGAACAAGACAGAGAGCCTTCTTGAAAAGTGTAAGGAGCAGCTGAGGCATCTTTCAGGTGCAGACGCCGTGTTGATAGAGAAGAATCAGTTGGTGGAGTATAGGGAGAAACAGCTTGAAGACATCAGAAGTCTGATAGGATACCGGAATTCCCTTCTTGCCACTGAGAAGAAAAGGGAAGAGGCGGCTGCCCTCTGTGCAGAATCAAGTGAGAACTGCAGTAAGCTGGATGCGGAGTTTTATGATCTTCAAACCCGCTTTTACAGTGGACAGGCTGGACTATTGGGCGAAAAGCTTCTGGCGGATATAAGGCAGAATGGCTCAGGAATATGTCCGGTGTGCAGAACTAAGATCCAAGGGGATGTCAGTAAGATTGTGACAAGAGGTGAGGATGTTCCTGTTGAAGATGATGTAAAGGCCGCAGAGGAGCGGAGTAGAAAAGCCAAGGCAGAATTCGATAAAAAGCATAGTGAATTCGAAAGGTACAAAGCCCAGTCTGAGGAAAAGAGGGCGGAGCTTGTAAAGAATCTGCAGAAGCTTCTGGGAGATTCCGTAGCAGATCAGGCACTGGCTGACGGATATCTGGAGAACCAGGCTGAAGCGGAGGAAGCGCAGAAGCAGCAGGCGATTGCTGAGAGAAAACAGGCCGAAGAAAATGTAAAAGAGAAGGAAAAACAGGAAAAGAACAAGGAGAGATTTGAAGAGCAGCTGCATAAATTTGATGAGAATATAAATATAGAGAATGAAAATCTGGCAGCAGTCAATAAGGATATAGCGGCTTCTATTGAGAAGATCAAAGGTATCGAGGAACAGCTGAAGGGCGAGAGTGCTGAGGAAGTTGAGAAAGAGATAAAGTCTAAAGAAGAAAAGTGCAAGGCTATCGAGAAAATTCTCAGTGATCACAAGATCCGTAAAGAGAAGCTGGATAAGGATAAAAATGTCATCACTGGTTCTCTGGTCAAAATCAACGAGGATATACCTAAAGATCAGGAGAATAAGAAGAATATATCTGAAGAACTTGAGAACAAGCTGGCGGAGGATGAGTTCGATAAGGTTGAAGATGCGGAAAGACTGATACAGGATATTGCAGATGTGGCTACATGGATCAAGCACCGTGACGAAGAAATAAAGAAGTACGACATGGATGTAAAATCAACGAGTGATATGATAGCTTCTCTGGAGCCGAAGACACAGGGATGCGAGTATATCGAACTTTCTGCAATCGACACCAGACTGGATGAGACAAAAACAGAGATTGAAACCGTGAAAGCTTCTCTGACCAGTGTTGACAAGCTTATAGACAATCATAGATCTGTACTTGATACAATATCCACTGAGAGTAGGAAACTGCAGAGCAGCAGACAAGCTGTGAAGATGCTTCGCTCCTTGAGTGAAAAAGCAAATGGAGTGAGCACGGATGGAGGAAAGCTGAGTTTTAGCAGGTATATTATGAGCTCAGTATTTGCTGAGATTGTACAGCATGCAAATGTATGGCTGGACATTATGACAGGTGGAAGATATGAGCTGGTTCATGTTATGGAGACTAGCCACAACAGCTCCATCGCAGGGTTTGAACTGGAGATCCGAGATGTATTGCTTGGAACTCAGAGAGAAGCTGCATCGCTGTCTGGTGGTGAATCCTTCCTTGCATCTATGTCACTTGCTCTTGGCTTATCTGATGTGGTTCGAAATGAAGCGGGTGGTATGGATATGGAGGCCTTGTTTATCGATGAGGGATTTGGTACTTTGGATGAAGAGGTGCTGACTAAGGTGGAGGAGGTACTGAAAACCTTAAAGAGCAATGGAAATATGGTTGGCATCATAACGCATATAGGCCGTCTGGAAATGATCACCGACAAGATTATAGAGGTGCATTACGATGTTGAGACAGGTAGTGCAGTAAAAGTAAAGTAAGTAAAAATAAAGTAAGTAGTAATTTTATAATTTGACTTTTGAACCACAAAAGAGGCGGCCATCAAGTTTTGGCTGCCTCTTTTAACATGAATGAGATATGACTAATGAAATCAGGCTAGAAACAAAGCCCCTAAGGGCGCTGACTCGAGGCGTCAGACACAGAGAATGTTCATCTGCACCTGATATCGAGAAATTCTTATGAGATTATCCCCAGCTTCTTAAGCGCCGTTATAGTACATATGGAGGTATTCTTGTCGTAGCCAAGCTCCTCAAGCTTTGCTGGGTCGGAGATGTTCTCTTTCTGAGCAGTGAGCATAGCTTCGGTCAGCAGATCTTGGCCTTCAGAGCGCCCTTCAGCCAGCCCTTCATCCTTGCTTTCCTTAAGTTCCTTAGCCATAATTCTTTTCATCGCATCGTTCATCATAGAATGTGCCTCCTTCCATGTCTCAATTTTTTCTTCATTTACATCGGATACAATGGCAAATATTGTCTCAGCAAACATGCTGTGTCTGCTGTCTAACTCGTTGACATTGTTCAAAAAATCATTGTAAGTGTCCTTTGAAATATCAGCAGTGAGCGCGTTCAGCCAGATTATGTCTTTCTCATCTTTGCCGGAGCTTTCAGCATCTGATGATGGCTTGGTGATGACGATCTGTATTGGAAACTGAGCGCCGTCTACATGGTAGATGTTTCTGATATCTTCGCGGATGGTATATCCAAGTTCATTTAGCTCTTTCATAAGCTCCCTCGGATATGCGGCGCGCACGATGGATATAGTCATATCATTCTCGCAGACAGGTGCACCGTATGCATCGCAGTTGGCGGGAGAGATCATATACAGCAGCGCATATGCCTGTACCTTATAAAAAGTCTCAAGGTTTAACTCGTCCTTCGGCGATTTGTATTCAAGTATATTGTGTTTCCTGAAAAATCTGCCGATGTTGTTGTCGATGACTAGATCGTCAGGTTTCTTGACTACGGTCAGGTCTATGCTCAGCGGTTTCCTGGTGAGCTGAAATTCTTCATTGAATTCAATATCATCCTCGTAGTCCTTCAGATACAGCCGCATGGCGTGGACAAATCCTGTGTGCCACTGGACGCGGCCTGTGGTATCGTCAGAGCAGGTAGCGCTAGTTGCGAGATCAACCTTTGCTGCCTGAGTCGCATCACCGTTGCTGACATTAAGTTTATCGTCGTGTTTGTTGTTATATCTCAAATAAGTACCTCCATTTTACCCCATAAATTCATAAATAACAATGTAATAAATAGTTCATCTGGCCAGATGATCGCTTGCGTTTGCAGTTCCCGCGGGAGATACTTTTCATGTATTTTTGTTGAGGATACATGAGAGGAAAGGGAAAATCAAGGGTAACTATGTAGATTTAATGAAAGCTTTATAAAGATTTACAGAGTGGATTATTAAAACGTAGTTTATCATCCAGCATGGATAAAACTATATAAAATCGCCGCATGAGTTATGCTGTAAAGTCCCCGAAATATTGTTTTTACCATATGGCTGTGTTAGAATGATCGTGGATATCCTATAGAAATAGTAGGATAATTATGGCTGTTTTGTCTGCGTGGCAATAAGCCCAAGTTTGTACTGTGCTACCTGGAGCTATTGTGATAAGTGGAATTAGGCGATCGCTGCGCTGACTTCAGAGAAAGGAAAAAATCGGAAAAATCGTGGGAAATATATTTAGAAAAGCATTTGTCAAATCAATCCCTATCATGTGCAGCTATTTGTTCGTCAGCATGGCATATGGGATCATGATGGAGAATGCCGGATTCAAATGGTATTATTCACTGCTGGTCAGCCTGACGGTGTACACAGGAGCGTACCAGTTTGTGCTTGTGACGCTGCTTTCAAGCGGAGCCTCCACACTCACAATGGCGCTCACTGCATTTCTGATGAATAGCAGGCAGAGCTTCTATGCACTGACATTTGTGGATGAATTCAACCGTATGGGAAAGCGGAAATTATATATGATACATACAATGACGGATGAGACTTATGCCGTGAACTGCACCCTGCCGGATACCGGTAAGGAGAAACAGGGCATCATGTTCTGGGTGGCTTTTTTGTCGAGGTGTTACTGGATGATCGGTGCGGTTGCCGGGGGAATCCTGGGTCAGATCATTCCGATTGATATGACGGGGATTGATTTCTGTATGACGGCGCTGTTTGTCATCATATTTATCGATCAGTGGGAGAAGGCGGAGAGTCATATCCCAGCGATCGCTGGAATTGTGATAGCGTCGGTGTGTCTGCTGGTTGTTGGACCTCAGTATTTTCTTCTGCCGTCACTCATCATAGCGTCAGCAGTGCTGGTGGTGTGGAATATGAGGAGAAAATAGATCTAAGGTAAAATGAGACAGCATTATTCTCAGCGTATTAGTAGAAGTTTTATTTATATCAGATCTGTCACATAAGCGGTCGGAACGATACGAATAATAATAGAAGAGCAATTATAAAAAACAGGATATGATATATAGAAAGAACAGTATATAGAAAGAACAGGAAACTACCATGAATACAAGATACATATTAATAGGAATTGCGGTGTCGGCAGTTGTAACATTTGCACTGAGGGCACTTCCATTCGTCATATTTGGTGGAAAAAGGCAGATGCCGGAGATGCTGGTGAAGCTCGGTAAGGTGCTTCCGGCGACCATCATGGCGGTGCTCATAGTGTACTGTCTGAAGGGGGCGGTGGCGGCTCCGGTGGCAACTGGAATACCAAGTCTCATTGGCGTTCTGGTGACAGGCGGGACATACAAATGGAGGCACAATACGCTTCTCAGTATCCTGCTGGGAACTGCGAGTTATATGGTGATGTTGCGTCTGGTATGAGAAAAAGAGGAGTGGAAAAATTCCATTGCTCTGAACCACTGTTTTTAGCAGTAATCTCTGCAATCGGATTGCGGATAATTTGTACGTAGAATCCCACTATTGAATGAATGTGCATAATTTGTTAGAATAGCTGTGTGTTTATGTCAGCAAAGCTGACCAGCGGCTCGCATCAGGATTCGTGAGCGAATCTTGAACGACGTAAGCATATATTATAATATGAAGATATCATCGCAGTCGACTATGCTTGGTCAGGTGATATTTGGAGATATTATTAGAAAGGATCTGAAGAAGTAATGGATAGATCAGACAAACAGAGAATTGAGGGGATCGTGCAGAGGATACTGGATGATTTCGGCGATGACAGAGCCATCAACAAGACGGATCTGTGCAACGAGCCGGATAAGACAGCCATTATCGATGTGATAGACAAACTCATGAAGATTCTGTATCCGGGTTATTACAGCGACAAGCTGTATAAGATATACAGTCTGAAGAATAACATGTCTGTTATCATAGAGGATGTAATATTCCATCTGAAGAAACAGATCATGATAGTTCTCAGGTATTGCAAAAAGTTTCCTGAACTCACAGATGCAGAGCTTGAGGATAAGGCGATGGATATAACATATGAATTCATGGATAAGATACCTCAGATAAGGGATTATCTTGAGACTGATATCCAGGCGGCATTTGACGGAGATCCTGCTGCGGGCAGCAAGGATGAGGTCATACTTTCATACCCTGGACTTTATGCGATATCTGTATACCGCATGGCACATGAGCTTTGTCTGTTGGAGGTTCCAATGATACCAAGGATCATGACTGAGCACGCCCACAGTGTGACCGGAATAGACATTCATCCGGGTGCCACCATAGGAAAGTATTTCTTTATTGACCATGGTACTGGAATCGTTATCGGCGAGACGACTGTTATCGGCGAGCATGTGAAGATATATCAGGGCGTGACTCTTGGAGGACTCTCTACACAGGGAGGTCAGAAGCTCAAGGGAGCCAAGAGACATCCAACCATCGGTGACAATGTAACCATCTATTCAGGCGCGTCCATCCTTGGAGGCGAGACTATCATCGAGGACAACGTTGTTGTGGGTGGTAATACATTTATCACCAACTCAGTAGAGAAGGATACAAGGGTTACGGCTAAGAAGCAGGAGCTTCAGTATAAAAATAATTAGAGGACATACAAATGAGTGACATACGAAAGATAGCGGTTCTGACCAGCGGAGGAGATGCTCCGGGCATGAATTCAGCTGTGAGGGCTGTGGTTGTATCGGCCATCAACAGTGGAATAGAGATAGTCGGCGTGATGCGTGGTTACGAGGGCCTTATCGACTGGGAGACACAGCCGCTTGGTCTGGCTGACGTCAGAAATATAAACAATCAAGGTGGAACGATACTTTTCACCAGCAGAAGCGAGAGATTCCTTCAGAAAGAATACCGTGAGAAGGCGGCAAAGAATCTGAGAGATCACGATATAGATGCGCTGGTTGCCATTGGTGGAGATGGAACCTTAAGGGGCGCCATAGCATTTCAGGATGAGGGGATCAATACCATCTGCATCCCGGGAACAATAGACAGAGATGTGGCATGTTCTGAGTATACGCTGGGATTTGACACAGCGGCGAATACAGCCATGGAGGCCATTGACAGGATAAGAGATTCGTCGGTTTCTCATGGGAGATGCAGCGTCGTGGAGGTCATGGGACGAAAGAGAGGCTATATAGCACTCTGGGCAGGCATGGCGACATCTGCGGATGCCATCATAATTCCTGAGAAATGGGATGGCGACTTTGACAGTATCATAGATACGATAAAGGCAAAGCATGCCGACGGAAGAAACAGTTATCTTGTTGTAGTTGCTGAGGGTGTAACGGATGCACCGGAGCTTGCGCAGATGATCTTGGATAAGACAGGCATAGAGTCAAGGGTATCGGTGCTGGGGTACATACAGAGAGGCGGTCAGCCTACAGCAAAGGACAGGATGTACGGCTCACTCATGGGTGCGTATGCCGTTGATGTACTCAAGAAGAACAAGGCAAATCGTATGATAGCTATCAAGAACGATATACTTATAGACTATGATATAAAAGAGGCAATTGATATACAGAACAATCAGATCGATTCCTTCCAGTATGAGCTGAGTAAGCTGCTGGCTGAGTAAGAGAGAAAAGGAGAAGGTTATGAAACAGGTAATATTAACAGGCGACCGTCCTACGGGTCGTCTTCATGTGGGACACTATGTAGGATCACTTAAGAGAAGAGTCGATCTTCAGAATTCGGGCAAGTATGATGAGATATACATCATGGTGGCTGACGCACAGGCGCTTACAGACAATGCAGAGCATCCAGAGAAGGTCAGACAGAACATTATGCAGGTTGCTCTTGATTATCTTGCCTGTGGCATAGATCCTGAGAAGTCTACAATATTCATCCAGTCTATGGTGCCTGAGCTTACAGAGCTTACATTTTATTATATGAATCTTGTTAC
>USSH01000066.1 GCA_900557435.1 uncultured Coprococcus sp.
TATCTGCGCTTGTTTTCAGCAAAAACACTTTTAATTTCTTCTAGTACTTTTTGGTTGCGTTCGGCAACAATGTCAGTCTTACTAATTTCAAAATAATAAGTGGATTTAGCCATACCCATAGCTTTAAGAAGATGCTTTAGTTGGTATCCTTTTTCTCTAAGTTCTTTGATGATTGCTGCTTTTTCGCCTTGAGTCGCGCAGCTTCCTTTTCTTCTCTCAAGGCGATCTCTTTTTTTATCACTTCAATTTCAGCCTTCATGTATTCATTTTCAGCTCTTAATCTGATTAATTCTTCGTATTCCGATTCATTTGGTTTTGGTGGTTTTCTTGTGCCTATTTTTTTCATATCTAGTTTCTTGGACTTCTTACCTTTCTGTTTTGGTATAAGACCATTATAACCATATATTTTATAATTGCGAACCCATTGATATAACATACCATTATTAATACCTGCATTAAAGGCGACAGCTTTATAAGATCCGCCCGCTATTACTTTAGTAACAAGCTCAAGTTTGTCTTCTGGAGTCCATTGCCTATTTGTCGTATTATGTTTTAATGCATCAGGACCATTAGCATCTTCAATTCTTGTCCAATTTCTAATTTGATGTTGAAATTCGCTCTTTGAAATACCTTCAGGAATATCAGGAAGAATTCCTTGACGATACATTTCTACACATTTTCTTTTGAATTCATAGCTATAACGCATAAAATTACCCCTTTCACTGTTTGTCCAGTAAAAGGGGTACATATCAATATAAAAGTTCCGATGGGGATTTTAGTATGGAAAAATGTTTATAGAATTCATTTGGAAATACATGCCTCATTTTCACCAATGGCATGCATTATTTCTTTTTCTGCGTCATCATACCGACGGCATGTTCGTTCAACGAATTCTTTGTATCCGGCTTTTTTCCCAGGAGAGAAATAGTTTAAAGTTTTATCATGTTTCATTACTTCATCATCATTTGCTGTGAACATGTACTTATAAGAACTCCATGGGTAGCTTTCAGGGTTTCTGACCATGTTGGCTTTTACAGGATTTAAGTGAATATATCTGCTCACTTGAAGGAAATATTCATCGGTATCCACCAGACATGATTTGTAGCGAGACTCAAATACATGCCCTTTTTGCTTGTATTTAAGATTGTAGAATATAGCGTATTTACTAGCCAGAGATCGCATGAAATCTCCCATATTAATGTTTCCGGTTTCTAAAAGCAAATGAAAATGATTTGGCATAAGACAGTATGCATGAATGAGACATTCATAGTCTGCTGCCGCCGTTCGCATAATTGACACAAAGAACTTGTAGTCAATTTCATCGTGAAATATAGTTTGTCGTCGAACTCCCCGTTCCATTATGTGGAAAATTGATCCTGGAGTCCAGTTCCTTGGTTTTCGTGCTATAGTTAGTTCCCCCTTTTTGTTATAGTGTGCTGTTAAAATGGTATTGAGATAAAAGCATGATAAATTCATAGGATAAAGATAGTTAAGATGATATCTACAGAAATCTTTGACTTGAAACATATGCTTTGAGCGGATTGTATCATTTTAAAAATCGTGTGTCTATAACTTAGCTCAAATTTATAAAAAGGTTATAAATGGGGACGGAGGGGACAGGTACCTCCGTCCCCCAAAAGCCTCTAAAAAGCCCTTTTTTATGAAAACAGGCAAAAGGGGACAGGTACCTCCGTCCCCCAGGCACCTCCGTCCCCAACTGACGAATAGATGGCGTCATTGTAATAACAAAAGACAGTAAAACACTCAAAAGACTTAATATATTAAATTCCAAATGGTTATATTAATGAGATATAATACAATTGTTTATGAAAGCATTTGGCTATGTTTGATGTAGGAAAGGTGCTGACAGATAAAGATTTGCAGGGAGAAAATAAAACATGAATATATTTGATATTATGGGCCCCGTGATGGTTGGACCGTCTAGTTCACATACAGCAGGAGCGGTGAAAATAGGATATATAAGCAGAAGATTACTTGGGGAATCAGTGACCAGTGCAAAAATATTATTGTACGGTTCCTTCCTGACTACAGGCAAAGGGCATGGGACAAGAAAAGCGTTAGTTGCCGGACTCCTTGGAATGAAGCCAGATGACATAAGAATTCCCAATGCATTGGATTTGGCTAATGAACAGGGCATAGAGATCCAATGGGGAGAGGCTGTGCTAAAAGACGCCCATCCCAATACAGCACAGTTGATATTGACAGGTCGGTCGGGCAGGACGCTGGAAGTCATAGGTCAGTCGCTTGGGGGTTCGCGTATAAATATAGCGGAGATAGATGGAATAGAGACAAATTTTTCAGGCGATCAGCCCACACTGGTTGTCCACAACCAAGATCAGCCAGGGCACGTGTCCGAGGTTACCTCGATGCTAGCTCACAAAGGGGTAAATATTGCCACAATGCAGTTATATCGAGAGAGCCGCGGCGGTGAAGCTGTTATGGTTGTTGAGTGTGATCAGGAAATTCCCAAGGAGGGCATAGATTGGCTCGCCAAGGTTGAGGGAGTTAATAAAGTAACTTATCTTAGTGTTGCAGAGGATTGTCAATAGAGATTGTAAACATTGTAAAACAGGCGGATGTGAATATACGTGGGGGACGGAGGTACCTGTCCCCTCCGTCCCCAATACCTGTATGATTAGAAAAGACAAGGTTGCTTAGTATCTGAACATTGCTGAAAGGAGAATCAGATGTATCATTCAATAAAGGAAATAATAGATATATGCGACGAGGAGAATAAGGAGTTTTGGCAGGTGGTTTTGGAGTCAGACGTGCAGGAGCGAGGGGTTACTGAGACGATGTCAATGGAGTCTATGTCAAAGTTATATGGGGCAATGAAACGCGCCGATGCGGATTACAAGCCTGAACTGAAGTCAGCATCGGGACTAGCTGGCGGGGATGGACAAAAAATACATGAATATAACGAGACTGGCAGAAATATTTGCGGAGATTTTATAGGAATGGTTATGGAGAAGGCCATCAGGATGGGAGAGTCAAATGCGTGCATGAGGCGGATAGTGGCAGCTCCAACCGCGGGATCCTGCGGCGTTATTCCGGCAGTGTTTCTCACAGCGCAGAAGAAAATGAAACTTTCTGATGAAATGATGACACATGCAATGTACGTGGCAGCAGGCGTAGGAAATGTGATTGCGGAAAATGCATCTATAGCAGGAGCGTCTGGAGGATGCCAGGCAGAGATAGGTTCGGCGTCGGCCATGGCGGCAGCGGGACTTGCGTATTTGCAAGGCGGCGGTGCGCAGTCAATGGCGAATGCGGCGGCACTTGCACTTAAGAATATGCTTGGGCTGGCGTGCGATCCGGTATGCGGATTGGTGGAGGTGCCGTGCGTAAAGAGAAATGTGGCCGGAGCGGTAAATGCGGTGACATCTGCACAGATGTCCCTTGCAGGAATCAGAAGTGCGATCCCGGTCGATGAAGTAATAGATGCCATGCGCAGAATAGGAGCAGAGATGCCTGAAAACATACGCGAGACTGCGAAAGGCGGATTGGCGATAACTCCAACTGCATTAGAGATAAAGAAACATATTGGAGCTAGATGATCATCGCCTTTTTGCCGAAGAAGACGAAGAGGGGGACGGAGGTACCTGTCCCCATTTGCTGGTTTTGAAGAAAAAAGGCGAATTTGGCACCGAAAGGGGACGGAGGTACCTGTCCCCCATCTGGGACTATACCTGCTGTCAACTAGAGTCCTTGCTAGTGCAAGTTGCACATAATTAAATAAAAACTTCCCATATATTGTCAAAATGCATAATAACGGTTTTTTTCGGTGAAAAAATATGATATAATTGCATAAAGAAATTATCGGATGGGAATGATCAAATGCACAATAGAAAGAGAATATGCGTTATCAGTGCGCAGGTTGACGAAAATACCCAGAATCGCTTTATGCAGGGACTCATGAAAAGAGCATACGAGTTAGATTACGATGTATGCGTTTTTTCCATGTTCCTCAAATATCAGGATTCTACATACAGGGAGGTTGGAGATTCCAATATCTACAACCTTATTAATTTTGACCTTTTTGATGCTGTGGTACTCTGCCAGGATACATTGCAGACACCGGGACTGGTGGAAAAACTCGAAAAGCGCCTGCAGACAGAATTCCCTGATGGAGTAGTACTGGCGGTTGATAAGGAGAATAAGATTTATCCGTCGGTTATAATGGATCATTACACACCGATAGTAAAGCTAGTTGATCATCTTATAGATAAGCACGGATACAAAAACATATATTTCCTGAATGGATTAAAGGGACACATACATTCAAAGCAGAGACTTGCTGGATATCTGGACAGTATGAAAGCCCATGGACTTAACGTCACAGACGATATGATCTATTATGGAACATACTGGTACGACAGCGGAGATTACATGGTAGACGAACTGGTGAAAGATATGGAAAATCTGCCAGAGGCCATAGTATGTGCCAATGACTGTATGGCTATCGGAGTGTGTACAGAATTCGACAAATATGGAATAAAAGTTCCTGAGGACATAGCGGTGGTGGGATATGATTCCATAGAGGATGGAAGAAACAGCCCGGTTCCTATCACATCTGCGGATATACCGGCTGAGGATTGCGGACACTACTGCGTGGATTACATAGATGCAAAATTGAACGACAGGGATGTCCCGGAATTCCATACCAATGTGGATCTTTATATAGGAGGCTCCTGTGGCTGCGGAGGATGGGAGAAGGAGACTATAAGGACCCGCAGGGAGAAATGGGAGACGGCACTGTCGGCTACAGGATATTACTCATGCTTTAACAACATGATGGACGATCTGGTTGCACAAACAGATGCTGAATCATTTTTTAACACAGTTTCAGAGTATATATATCAGATAAGACCATTTCAGGAGTTCCATATCTGCATGAATGATTATTGGAGAAATCCGGAGATCATGACCGGCGATGAGGCACTCCGTTACAGATATACAGACCAAGTATACAGGATAATCAAATGTGGACCGGAAGAACAGGATGCGGATACGGTGGTAAGATATGATGATGTGTTTGAGTCGTCCACGTTGCTGCCTGAGCTTTATGAGGACAGAGACTATCCTACTTCATATATATTTACCCCTCTGTATTTTCAGGACAGAAGCTTTGGATATACTGTGATCAACTATGGCAGGGAACCTAGAGTGTTTGAGGAAGTATACAGATCCTGGGTAAAGACAGTTGCGAGGGACATAGAATCATTTGCACGCTACGCGGGTGCAGCAGTGCTGCTCAAGAAACTTGAGGCAGAACAGATAAGAGACGGACTTACAGGACTTTACAATTACCGTGGATTTATGGCACGTGCCATGGAGTTGATAAATCAGTCAGATAGTGCGCGCCAGGAGATCCTGGTGATAGCCTTTGATCTGAAAAATATGCACAAGATCAACAGCAAATTCGGCCGCGAAGAGGGAGATAAGTTTATAAGTTATGCTGCCCAGGCGGTGAATGAGATACTGGAGAAGGGCGAGATAGCGATGAGGATGGGGAACGATGAGTTTGTCATCGCATCCATCACGGACAAGCTGGATGAGAACCGAGGCGAATGCGTAGTAAAAGAACTCAAGACCAAGCTTGGTGAGATAAACGCCGTCAAAGAAGATGGCATAGAGATAGGGATATATTATGTATGTGAGAAGGCGGCTGTGTCGAACAGCAGCGACCTGAAAAAACTCATAAATGATGTGGTAAATAAAAAGAATCACATAAAGGAAAAGAATCTGGCAAATGGCAGAAAGAAGATGGAGCTTACCAATAAGGACATTGAGCGAGACGAGCAGGTGGCAATGATACTCGACAGGAATCTTCTCACGTATCATTTCCAGCCGATAGTCAGCGCAAGGGATGGTTCCATATATGCATATGAGGCACTCATGAGAGTATTTGCGCCGGTAAGATTGTCGCCGCCGGAACTGCTTGAGAGTGCAGAGAGACTGGAGAGGCTCTACGATGTTGAGAAACTCACACTGTTCAATGTGGTTGAGATCGTAGATGCCAATCCGGAGATGTTCAAGGGCAAGAAAGTATTTATCAACAGTATGCCGGGACACATGCTCACACAGGAGGACAGGAAGATATTCCTTGCGAAGGTGAAGCATCTCAAGTGCGCCGGGATAGTGATCGAGTTTACTGAGGGAGATGAGCTGTCGGATGCAGAGCTTGATGAGCTCAAGACGTTCCTCAGAGGCAATGGAATGGAGATCGCCATAGATGACTATGGTTCAGGATATTCAAATGTCAACAATCTGCTCAGGTACATGCCTGAGTATGTCAAGATTGACAGGATGCTGCTTTCAGGTATAGACAGTGATCCGCACAGACAGCATTTTGTAAAGGACATAATAGAGTTCACAAGTGACAACGGCATCATGGCGCTTGCAGAAGGCGTGGAGACCACAAAAGAGATGAAGACGGTTATCCAGCTCGGTGCAGACCTGATACAGGGATATTACACTGCACATCCAAATGCAGAGGTAGTTCAGCTGATATCGCCTCAGGTGGTGAATGAGATAGTTCAGTACAATGAGGGGGTAAGTGATGACACCGACAGGCATGTGTTCATGATGGAACATACCAGAAGTGTGTCTCTCATGAAGATAGAGAATAAGGGCTACACAAGTATAGTTGTGGCACAGAAAGCTGGCGGAGACAATACCGTACGGATAGTGGGCGCGCACGGATATAATTCCGATATTTCACTCAAAGTGAAGGATGGCTTTACGGGAACTATAGTGCTTCAGAATGCCAGCTTTTCGAGCGATAGGAATGTGCCGAGCATAGACTGCGGTGAGAATACTGACATCCACATACTTCTCGAAGGCAAGAATACATGTAAGGGTGGGGGCATAAAGATCCCAGAGTCATCCAGAGTTACATTTGCCGGCAATGGAGATATGAAAGTTCAGGTAAACAGCCGCACATATTACGGCATTGGAAATGATGTGGAATCAAAGCATGGAATCATACGATTCAAGCAGGATGGAGCGATATCCGTAGATGTAAACGGTGTAAATGGAACGGCCATAGGTGCCGGAAAAGGTGGACAGCTCCGTTTAGAGAAGGGAAGATACGACATTTGCGTGAATGGTGAAAATGGCGTTGCTGTGGGAAGTATCGACAGTCCTGTTGACTTGAAGCTTCTCCAGTGTGACATGGACATACAGTTTGACGCTGCAAATGGTGTCGCTATAGGATCGGTGAATGAGCATGCTGACATAAAGATAAGAAACACTTCCATAGCACTCAGAGGATCAGGCAGACGTTATGTGGCCGTGGGTACACTGGACGGTGATGGCAGCAGAGTTGATATATGCAGAGCGCATATAGACATGAGCCTTAAGGGTGATTCGTGTATAGGAATAGGATCAGACCATGGAAAGGCAGAGACCATAATAGAGGATGCCAACACAAGGATAACAGTTATAGGTGAGCAGTGCTTTGCCATAGGCAGCAGAGATGGAAGGGGAATCCTGTCCAGTGCAAATGCCGATCTGAATATCAGTGTAAAGAATGGGATCAACGTAGATGTGGCGGCGACCGAGGAGGATATAAGTCTCATAAACGGACGATACATGTTCATGCTCAACAACAGAAGTATTGAGCGCAAGGTGATAGAGAAATATTAAATAATAACAGATAAATAAGCGAAAATGTATTATAATGCAGATGGCACCATGAAGATCATAGATGTCATCTGCATTGTGCGTAAAGGAAAAAAGGAGGTAAATTGAAAAATGGAAAGGGAGACAATGTGTATACAGGCTGGATATCAGCCAAAAAATGGAGAGTCAAGAATGATACCTATCGTACAGAGCACAACGTTCAAGTACGATACAAGCGAGGATATGGGAAAACTGTTCGATCTCGAGGCGAGCGGATATTTCTATACAAGACTTGCCAATCCGACAAATGATTATGTGGCAGCAAAGATCTGCGCTCTCGAGGGCGGCTCGGCGGCTGTACTCACATCATCGGGTCAGGCAGCAACGTTCTTTTCAGTATTTAATATAGCGGGCGCAGGAGATCATGTGGTGGCATCTTCAACCATATATGGAGGAAGCTTTAACCTGTTTGCAGTCACAATGAAACGAATGGGAATAGATTTCACATTTGTGGATCCGGACTGCTCGGACGAGGAGCTTGAGGCGGCGTTCAGACCGAACACCAAGGCAGTATTTGGTGAGACGATAGCCAATCCGGCACTCATTGTCTTTGATATAGAGAGATTTGCAAATGCAGCCCATGCACATGGGGTTCCGCTCATCATAGACAATACATTTGCAACACCTATCAACTGCAGACCTATAGAATGGGGAGCAGACATAGTCACACATTCCACAACAAAATACATGGATGGACATGATGCCACAGTGGGTGGCGCCATCATAGATTCAGGAAAGTTTGACTGGATGGCACATGCGGACAAATTCCCGGGACTTACCACTCCTGATGAGTCCTATCACGGAATAGTGTATGCTGAGAAATTTGGCAAAGAAGGCGCTTACATCAACAAGATTGTTGCACAGCTGATGAGAGATCTCGGTCCGATTCCTGCTCCGATGAATTCATATATGCTCAACCTTGGACTTGAGTCACTTCATGTCCGTATGCCTAGACACTGCGAGAATGCTCTGGCAGTTGCACAGTTCCTGGAGCAGCATGAGAAGATCGCATGGGTAAACTATCCTGGACTTCCAGGCAACAAATATTATGAGAGAGCAAAGAAGTACATGCCTGATGGAACCTGCGGCGTAGTATCATTTGGTGTAAAGGGTGGCAGAAGCGCTGCTGAGAAGTTCATGAAGGGACTCAAGGTGGCAATGATAGCAACACACGTTGCAGATGCACACACATGCGTGCTTCACCCGGCGTCGGCTACACACAGACAGATGAATGATGATGAGCTTCTGGCAGCAGGAGTAAGCCCTGATCTTGTGAGACTTTCAGTCGGCATCGAGAATGTGAAAGATATCATAGCCGATCTCGAAAATGCTCTGGCAGAAGTGTGATTGCGGCGGCGATGTATGATGGCAATGAAGAAGTGAGATTTGCAGTGACTATGTATGATAGAAGTGGCAAACGTGGGATAGCAAGGACAAATGTATGAGAATTATAGAGATTAGGGATCTGGCTGCCCAGGAACTTGATATATATGCCAGAATGTCTGAGAATCGGCTGGCTCACATATACGAGCCGGACATAGGTCTCTTCATAGCTGAAAGTCCGAACGTCATCCAGCGTGCACTGAACGCTGGATATGAGCCTGTATCCATATTAATAGAAAAGAAACAACTAGATAGATGGATGCAAAAAGAATCGGCAATGAAATCAGCGATGGAGTCTATGAGCAATCAGATAGATCTGCATGCTGGGAATAATGGAGATCCGGCGGATGTGGTTTTAGAACATATTATGGCGATTGGTGGAGATATCCCGGTGTACACTGCCGAGTACGATGAACTTACTAAGTTGACAGGGTTTGCACTTACCAGAGGGCTGTTGTGCGCCATGAGAAGAAGAGTGCTTCCATCGGCTGAAGAGGTGTGCCGTGATGCCCGTCGTATAGCGGTGCTTGAGAACGTGATGAACCCGACAAATGTCGGGGCAATATTCAGATCAGCGGCTGCGCTTGGCATGGATGCAGTGCTGCTCACCGGCGGCTGCAGTGATCCTCTGTACAGAAGATCAGCCAGGGTGAGTATGGGAACTGTGTTTCAGATTCCGTGGACATATATAGAAGATCTGACTGGGGATAATGTAGAGGTGGCGCCTCAATCTAAGTCTGGTGAATATCCAGATAACAAATTGGACATAGATAGACAGGGCGGAATAGAACGATTACATGCCATGGGATTTAAGACAGCATCTATGGCTCTCCGAAGTGATACTATAGATATCAATGATCCAAAGCTCAAGGGTGTTGAAAAGCTTGCGGTCATTCTTGGCACAGAGGGGGAAGGCCTCAAGACTTCAACCATTGATGCCAGTGACTTTACAATAAAGATACCTATGTTCCACGGAGTAGATTCCCTGAACGTGGCTGCAGCAAGCGCAGTAGCATTCTGGGAGCTTGGCAAAAGATAAAGACTATATAATATGAAGAAATGCCCGGGGATACGTGATGCGTCCCCGGGCATTTTAGAGTAAAAAGAAAATACGATAATAATATTATTTTGACTCTAACAGCTTCCGGATCCTTGCAATCTCTTT
>USSH01000067.1 GCA_900557435.1 uncultured Coprococcus sp.
TTGCTCTTATACGTCTTTCTCTCCTGCATATACTGTCTGTGTCTGTCCTTAAAGTCGCCTATTCTCTCATCGGACAGACGTTCCTGGCTGATTTTTACCACAAATGTAGTTCCTTGCCCATACTCACTGTGACAGGTTATACTTCCACCCATCATTTCTACAAGGTGATATGTGATCGCCAGTCCAAGACCTGTCCCCTCTATGGATCGGTTATTCGACAGATCAAGCCGCTCAAAATCTTTGAAAAGTCTCTCCTGATCTTCCTCTTTTATTCCGATTCCAGTATCACGAACAGCCATGATCAGTTCCACCTTATGGGGATCTGCACTCTGATCCTCCATATGGACGGTCACCCTGATCGAGCCTTTCTTCGTATACTTCACAGCATTTCCAATAAGATTTATCAGGATCCGGCATATTCTGGCGGCATCGCCTTTCAGATCATTGTATAAAATCTCCTGAACCTCGGCATCAAGCTCCAGATTCTTCTGTCTTGCTCTGGACTCCATAACGGACAACACATTGCTGAGCAGCTGGTTGAAATGATATTCCTCGTTGACTATCTCCATCCTGCCTGATTCTATCTTGGAGAAATCCAGCACATCCCTCACCAGATTTACCAGGATATCACTTGAGCTTTGTATATCCTTGGCACATTTCATGGTTTGTTCCTCGTGTGTCTCTCTCATTATTATCTCATTCATTCCCACTATGGTATTCAGCGGAGTCCTGATCTCATGGGACATATGCGCAAGGAACTCGGATTTGGCATGGTTCGCCACATCAGCATCATCCTTCGCCCTGATAAGCTCCTCATTTATCTGCTCTATCTCCTCCAGTTTACGCTTATATACGGCATTCTGGAATCTCACTATTAATCCGATGACTATGCCGAATATTATAAGGCTCTGGAGCATGTCCACATATACGCTTTTCTCATTTGCCAAAGGGATCACCAGCTCCGGGTATTTATACGAGACTATGTAGCACACAAGCACCATTATGATCTGGACAGCCAGCATGACATAGCAAAACATACCATCTATCAGAAGGAACGAGAATATCATGCCTAAGCCGAACCAGAAACCCATGCCGCTGTACGCTCCGCCTGAGGTGAAGAATATCATCGGAAACACCATCAGAGTTATAACAAAAACGATCACTATAGCACTCTGTCTCACCATTTTCTTTGCATTTGCAAGGTAAATGCATATGCCGAGCACAGCCAACGCGGCCAATACTGCAACATCTTGTATAAGTGGAGTTTTGATGATCAGACTCGCTATAAAGCTGATGGTCCCACCAATTGTGCCTCCAACTGTAATTATATTAAATAGAAGCAGCTGCATGTCCGTATCATTGTTGAGCATCTTCTTCCAAGGTGCAACCTTTGAACTTTTTTTATCAGATCTCTCATTTACCATATTCCCCAATGTGTCCCCCCATCTGTATTTAACCGATGACTCCGTACAAGGTCTCAAGGAATACTATTGGAAGGAACGGCTTTGTAATATAATCCTCAACTCCCATCTGTCTCGCTCTCTCTATCAGCTTATAATCCTTATAAGCCGTTACGAATATAACCGGTACGTCTGTGATCTTGCGTATCTCTTCCAGCGTCTGGAATCCATCCATGTCTGGCATCTCGATATCGAGCAATATCAGGTCTATCTGCTGATTTCCCACTATGTCTATGGCCTGCTTTCCGCTCTCAGCCGCAATAACCTTGTAGAGAGGCTCGTTTTGGCAGATATTCTCTATAAGTCTGATATTTATCTTCTCGTCATCTACAACAAGGATATTGCTGACCATCTTCTCGGCCTGTCTCATGTGGTAGTCTTCATCCTCGTCAATCATCCTGAGCATGACTTCTGCAATGTCCGGATCGAACTGACTGCCCTTGCCTTTCTCCATCTCATCGCGCACTATCTTCTGTGGCAGGGCGTATCTGTAGCTTCGGTTGGATGTCATGGCGTCATAGCTGTCCGCAACCGCTATGATCCTTGCACACTTTGGTATATTTTCTCCCTTGAGTCCACTTGGATATCCTGTTCCATCGTACCTCTCGTGGTGATACTTCGCACCCACCGCCAGGTCTGGAAATGCATTTATATTCTTGAGGATATGATATCCATTTACGCAGTGAAGCTTTATCATGGTGAATTCTTCATCTGTGAGTCTTCCCGGCTTGTTGATTATGTTGTCAGGAATACGTATCTTGCCCATATCATGGAGCAATGCTATCTGATATATCTCGTCCTGCTCCTTGATCGTGCCGCCCATCCGCTTCACCAGCTCACGGCTGTATCTGGCAACTCGCACGGAATGTCCTTTTGTGTATTTGTCCTTTGCATCTATCGTCTTGGCAAATGCCTGCATGACCATGTTATTCAGGTCTGTGAGTTCGTTATTTGTCTCATCGAGCTGGTTCAGAGTCGCATCCGTACTATTCTTGGATCTGGTACAGAAGAACACTATAATTATGTATAAAACTATTCCAACGCCTATGTCGTAGCCTATCAGGTTTCTTATTCCATGGTACAGATTCTCATTCGTGATGACCATGACCACATACCATTCATCAACTATGGAATATCTGAAAACCGTCACCTTGTCGTCATTGACAACCGCTTGAAATGGTTCGCCGTCACTGTCCGTTATGCCCTTCATGAGTGCGGACATTTCACCCTGAGTGTAGTCCTGCCCTATCTCTTTCTTGTCTGAATGGGTTATCACCAATCCGGACTTGTCGCAGACGAATGCATATCCCTGGCCATTTAACTTGATATTTTCCGTCTCTGACTGTATAGGATCCAGCGTTACATCCAGAGATATTACGCTCTCGCCATCGTAGAGTAACTGGCTAACTGACACCAGTATATCACCTGTCTGCGCATCGAGGTACGGCTGGCCCAGGGTTGGCTGGCCGTCTGCCGCCACTGCCGCCTTGTACCATGCGCGCTCCTGAGGCACATAATCATCGTCGGGAACCCAGCCTATACCATCTAAGTACTCGCCGTTTATAAGACCATATACACCTGTGAATGCTGCATCTATATCCTGTAGATAATAATCTGATTCATTTGTGAGAAAGTTCAGGATATCCTGCCCCGATCGGCCTTCCCTCATCATATGCTCCACAGTGATCTTCGTAACTTCCACCGCATCCACGGCTCGGTTCAGATAGGAATTCACATATTCCTGCTCCTGCTTAACTGTCTCTGCCGCCAAAGTCAGGGTATCATTCACTGATTTTCTATAAAATGTCATGATCGTACACAACGACAATACCATAATCGCCGCAAGACTCACTATCAGCGTCAGTATATACTGCCTCTTGCTTACATTTTTCATACCGAATTCCCCCATTTCACGTACATTATCCCAGTCCCAGATCAGCTCAAGTCCATACTTACATATAAATATAATTGTAACACACAACCGCCATTAATCAAATATTTAATGGTGCCGGAGGGGGGACGGAGGTACCTGGGGACGTAGGTACCTGTCCCCTTTTGGGGGTTTTGGCAAAAACGGGCGAAAAATGGCCCCGAGGGGGACGGAGGTACCTGTCCCCTCCGTCCCCGGAGACGAAAGTGCAAAAAAATAACCTCCTGGCGGTTTCCCACCAGAAGGTCATCAATTCCTACCCCGAAGAGGCAGGCCATTGCGTACATATTGTCGAATGTCGGCAGGCATTCGCCTCGCTGCCATTTGTAGATCGACACGGGTTCGTTGAATCCCAAAAACGTCTGCAATGTCTTTACTGTGATTCCTTTCTTCTCTCTCACTTCCTTGATCCTCCTGCCTGTAGCCTGAAGATCAATAACTGGGAATTCCATCTGTGCCATAATTATACCTCCCTGTTAAATATGATATTTAAATGTGCTATAAACTAGGTTCCACCAATTTTTCCAACCTAAAATGCCTATAGCAGGGTATGATATGTAAATATGTTTCGCAAATATAAATATTTTGCCGGACAAAATGCCGGTGAAAGCTTTCATGACACCTTTATTGAGTTTTAAAAGGAATCTTCATCTAATATAGCACATATAAACTACTAATTAAAAGTAAACCAGCGGTTTAATTTTTTTATCTGCCAAGTCCCAACACATCTCCGAGTACAGTGAATATGCACTCCAAATCCACAGGCTTTACGACGTGTCCATTCATTCCGGCGGAAAATGCCTTCTTCTTGTCCTCGTCGAATGCATTTGCAGTCATGGCGATGACAGGAATCTTCGCCCTGGTGTCTTCTAGTCCTCTGATGATCTCTGTCGCCTGGTATCCATCCATATTCGGCATCTGTATATCCATAAGCACTGCAATATAATAATCAGAAGGCCTGCTTCTGAGCATCTCAATACACTGGACTCCATCAACCGCACGGTCAACCAGAATCCCCCTTTCTCCAAGGAGTGTAACCGCAAGTTCGGCATTGAGGTCATTGTCCTCCGCCATCAGAAGCCTCCGGCCGCGAAGCCTGTCCGCTATGTTCTCCCAGCTCTGATCCATGCTCGTGAGCACTTCAGTGTTGGTTGCCACCGCAAATGTCAGCACGATTGTTGTGGTGGTTCCAACTCCCACTTTACTCTGTACATCTATGCTGCCTCCCATCATATCTACAAGCGACTTCACGATCGGTAGTCCAAGTCCTGTACCATCCACTCTGGTCTCTGTGCTGGTTCTCTCCCTGGTAAACTCTTCAAATATATGGGGCAGGTACTCTTCGCTCATACCGATTCCCGTATCCGCTACCGTAAATCTGTACGATGCTCTGCCCCGATCCCCCTTAGATATCTGTTCAACCCTCACCGATATACTGCCTCCATCCGGAGTATACTTCACCGAATTTCCAATTATATTGAGCAGGATCTCACGAACCTTTGTCTCATCATAACTCACAAACTCTTCCGTAACCTTGACAAGATAATCGCATGACAGCTTTTTCCTGCTGATCTCCGGTTCAAATACCGCCTTTATAGACTCTGTGAGTTCCCGCAGATTCCCCACTTCTTCATTCAATTCCGCTTCTCCGCTCTCTATCCTTGCCATCTCAAGCACCTGGTTGATGATCGACAACAGAACAGATCCCGATGCACTTATCTTGGATGTGTAATCATTCACCTTGTCCTTATCATCCGCATGCTCCTTGAGCAGCTGTGCAAATCCTATGATGGCATTCATCGGGGTTCTTATATCGTGACTCATATTAAAAAGGAACCTGGTCTTTGCCTCATTTGCAAGTCTGGCATCCTCCGCTGTCTTCTCTATCTCCTCCATATATGACTGCTCTTTCCTGTGTCTCATGGCGAACTGCCAGTACACCATCCCTATAAGCAATGCAACCACCAAACAAAGTACGGTTCCGAGCAGCATCTGGTTCCCGGATATCCAGCCTTTTACCGGAACAATATCAAAATACCATGTATCATTTGGCACATCACAGTCTACCTCGATATCATCTTTCAGCGATTCATCCTGGCAGCTGGCTATCATCGTCCTATGCCCCTCTTCGTCCAGCTTCCTCCACACCTGATAGTGATAGCCGGCATCCTCAAGCTTTGATATCTCCGTCTCATCTATAAATTTGTCCCAATTCACAATAAGAATGGCAAATCCCCAGAATTCCTTGTCCTTCTGATCACCTGTCACATATATCGGATCAAACAGCAGCGCTCCCACGCCGCCCTGCGCAAGTTCAAACGGTCCCGCAATGGTATAGTTGCCGCTTTCCTCGGCCAGCCTTGCTTCCCTGCTTCTTCTCGGATCGTTCAGCATATCAAGTCCGACCGCAGCTTCATTTCCCGCCATCGGATACACCATATTCACAACGCCATCCTTTGCCAGTTCCACTGCAGTAATGACATCATCATCATCCAGTAGGAAGCCGCCCAGCTTATTAAAGTCTTCTTCTTTTATATCATATCCCGACTCTATCATACGCTTTAACATATCCGTCTTGGACAGATATTTGTCAATCTGCGAACCCAGACGTCTTATTGTGGATTCTGCTGTATAAGTAGCCTTAAACTTCTCCTGATTCTCTGTATTCACGAGCTGGAGATGCACTACAGCGTTGATCGCTATAAATGTCAGTACAACCACCAGAAAAGTCCGCACCTTTATATTCAAATGGAATGAATGTTTTTTATGTGTTTTTTTGTTTTCTTTGTTTCCTTTTGCGGTCTCTGTTTTTCTATCTTTTGTACCGTCATGTACATTCTTATCAGTATCTACCTGTGCATGTATACGTTGTGTCTTATCCATTCTGTATCCTCATGATCTTATAATCTGTATTATTATCAAACGTTCACTTGTTCTGATTATATCACCTGCAAGCGCCCGCACACAACACAAAACCCCAAAAGGGGGACAGGTACCTCCGTCCCCACAGGGGCTGTTTTTCGCATGTTTTTGCACAAAACCCCAAAAGGGGACAGGTACCTCCGTCCCCCTTGGGGGTATACACAATGTAAATTTCTGGTCAATTTTATCTAAAGTGTCCATTAGCGAGGCAAATATATTGAATCCACATTTTTCTTATGCTAACTTTTCCACAACGTATCAGAACATCAGGAGGATTAATTTATGCCAAGAAAATATTATCCATTAACACCTTCACAAAAGATACATTTCAGACCAATCATGGAATTTGGCACCCAACAGGTCGCAAATATAAGCATTTGCATGACTTTGCAGGCACCGCTTGATTTCGGTCTGTTGAAAAAATGCATACAATTGGAATACGAAAGATACGAATGTCTGCGAATCCGTTTCACAAAAGTGGATGAAAACGGAGAAGTAAAACAGTATGTTGTCCCGCACGAAAGCAGAGATATTGATTATGAAAATCTTGCATGGCTTTCCGAGGAGGATGCTTATCACCACATGGAGGAATGGTCCCGGATTCCATTTGAGGGAGATAATGTTCCTATGAATTATATAAAAATGATCTCGCTTCCGGGTGGTTACAACGGGCTGTACATCAAAATCGACCACCGACTCATGGATTCCTGTGGTGCCATAGTCATGGTAAATGACATCATGGAACTGTACTGCCATTACAAATTTGGCACTTCTTATCCTGAGGATATGGCAAGCTTCACCGATATGGTCGAGCGTGATCTGAAAAAGAGCACAGATGAGAAGAGAGTTACAAAAGACCACTTGTATTGGCAAAATGTGCTGGAAGAGTATGGAGAACCCATTTACTCAGATATCCAGGGACAGCGGATACTTCAAGAGAGCAGGCGGCGCCATGATGACAAGTCACTCCGCGCAGCTGATCAGGAGATGGACAACATATCTGTCGCCACAAAAAACTATCATTTGGAAGCTGAGCCAACCCAGAATCTTCTGGATTTTTGCATGAACAATCACATTTCCATGACCAATCTCATTCTCATGGGCATTCGGACTTATCTATCCAAGGCAAATGGCGGCCAGACTGACATCTCCATAAGGAATTATGTTTCAAGGCGTTCCACGCATGCCGAATGGACGTCCGGTGGTTCTCGTGCGATGGCATATCCCTGCAGGACCATCATTGATCCGGACACCGAATTTCTGGATGCAGTGTTTATGATCCAGGATGTACAGAACCACGTATATCGCCACTGCAACTATGACCCAGAGCTTTTGTCTACTCAAATGAAGGAGATGTTCCACACACCACCGCACACTACATATGAGAGCGTAGGTCTCACTTACCAACCGCTCCCTATCAGACTTAAGAATCCTCATCTCAAAGATATTTCCATAAAGAGCATGTGGATTCCAAATGGAACCTCAAAGCAAAAGATTTACCTCACCGTCATGCACAGTGCCAATGATCTTGGTCTGAATTTCTATTTCAGATACCAAACCGCGAGCCTCACCGAACAAGACATTGAGCTGTTCTACTACTACCTTATGAAGATCATCTTCAAAGGTATTGCCGAACCAGAAATGACTGTAGGCGAAATCATCGAATGCATCTAACCCGTTTTGGGGACGGAGGCACCTGTCCCCTCCGATTAATTCAAAAAGGAGATTTTTAATATGAATAACAATACGGAATTTTTGAACATTGTTGCTGAATACTGTAGCACACCAGCTGATGAGATTACAAATGATATGCGTTTCATAGAGGATCTAGGCTTTAGTTCCCTTGATTTCATGGCTTTTCTCGGTGATCTCGAAGATACATTTGATGTGGAAATAGATGAGGATGAGATTGTCGATATCCATACAATAGAGGATGCCATCAAATATCTTGATAGCCTGACAACTCACGTTGCATCTGTCTAATATTTAAATGGGGGACGGAGGTACCTGTCCCCTTTTGAGCATTTCAGTAATTTTGTCCAAAAAAACACTTAAATGGGGACGGAGGTACCTGTCCCCCTTTACTGATTGGAAAGAAATGGAGATATAATATATGGAAGAAACTATTCTGGGAATTGTTGAAAAAAGCTGTCGGATACATAGAGATGTAATAGCTGTTAAATATCTGTCTCACAGAGAGATTGTTGAAAAGAGCTACGGAGATCTGTGGGATGACATTCGCAAGACGGCAGTTATTTTGAATAATAATGGACTACAGGGGACACATATTGCGCTGGTGGGCAGCAGTTCTTATGAGTGGATATGCGCTTACATGGCCATACTTTTCACTGGAAATACCGCTGTGCCGCTGGATGCCAATCTGTCTGCCCCGGAATTGCATGAGCTGCTGAATCGCTCCGGCTCAACCGCTTTATTCTGCGGAGCATCCAGAAAGGATGTAATAGCAGAGATGACTAGCAATTGCCCTGGAGTAAATGTTGTGATCACTATGGAGAAACCTGTCGATATAGAGCCGACAGCAGACACTGCTTCAAATTCACAATTGGCAATTATGTCATTTGAACAGCTCCGCGGCGAAACTGCCATACCGGAGGGCTTTGCATTTGCACCCCAAGACAAGGACAAAATGTGTACGCTTATGTACACATCGGGAACAACCGGCAAGAGCAAGGGTGTCATGCTGTCACAGTTCAACCTCGCCCAAAATGTTGAAAATGTATTTGTTGATCTGGAACCCGGAGTCACCATTCTGAGCGTTCTCCCAATACATCATGCGTTCTGTCTCACAATGGAGTGGATGAAAGGAATCTCACTGGGCGCTACAATCTGCATCAACGACTCGCTGCTCCACATGCTTAAAAACATGAAACGATTCCAGCCTGTAGGTATGCTGATGGTTCCGCTCATGGTCGAAACCATTTACAAAAAACTCAAAGACGTCAACCCTCTCCTTCCCAAAAAACTTGTCGCAAAGGAAGCATTTGGCGGCAATCTGGAATATATATTCTGCGGAGGAGCATACCTGGATCCTATGTATGTATCCGAATTCAAAAAATACGGGGTTGACATACTCCAGGGATATGGCATGACCGAGTGTTCCCCTGTCATTTGCTCCAACAATCATAGGCACAACCGTCCCGGTTCAGTCGGCAAGCCCCTGGACAACTGCACGGTTCGTTTTGTCGACGAGGAAATTCAGGTCAAAGGCACCAGCGTTATGGCAGGATACTATGATATGCCGGTCGAAACCGCTGAGGCATTTCAGGACGGCTGGCTCTGCACCGGAGATCTCGGCTATCTCGACTCTGACGGATTTATGTTCATAACCGGAAGGAAAAAGAACCTCATCATTCTGGCAAATGGTGAAAATATTTCACCTGAGGAGCTGGAAGGAAAGCTCTCCGTGGAACCGCTTATTTCCGAGATAGTTGTCACCGGTGACGGCAACCATCTCACCGCTCACATATATCCAGATCAGGATATGATCGAGAAGAAACATATGGATGCGGCAAAAACTGCCGACAAAATACAGAAGATTATTGATTCCTTCAATAAGAATCAGCCGACATACAAAAGAATCTCCGCACTGGATATAAGAAAAGAACCATTTGAAAAGAGTTCAACAAAGAAAATCAAGAGAAATCTTGTATAACCATAGACTCACACGCGTTAATGTTGTAACATTGCTGTAGTAAATAGTGACAAAACTGCAGGATCAGCCTGCAAATAAGGAGACAGCAATGAACAACTCAACCGATTCCCGATATGACCGAACCGAGGACGACCTTCTTGACGCATTTAAGATTCTCGCCGGTCAAAAGGCTCTGAACAAAATAAGCGTGTCAGAAATAACGAAACTCACTG
>USSH01000068.1 GCA_900557435.1 uncultured Coprococcus sp.
GTACTTTTCTGTAATAAAATCAACGGCAGCTTTAACATATATCTTACTTGGATATTCCACATTGTCCGTCTGATTTTCATCTGCTGCATTATCCTCCATAATAGTCGCAAAAAGCAGCATGAGGGCACTCTGTCTCTTGACCTCATTGATACGCGTAATCTGTGAATAACTGAGCATTCTGTCGATACATTCTGTACATATGTCCATCTGCTCGATCTTTATGATAGGCGAATCTTTCTTATAGCCCATAGATTCTATAAAATCTTCTGCTCTGTATCCATGAAAACCCGCCCACATATAGCTCCATGGATCATCGTCATCAGCCTTGTAGGTCGTTTCCTCTCCCGGTCTGATGATGAAGGCCTGTCCCGGCCCCAACTCATAGCTCCTGCCGCCTATAGTGAATACTCCTCTGCCTTTCTTAACTATGTGGATGACATATGACTCCCTCACATATGGTCCGAACTTCCACCCCTTGATGCAATCCTCTCTGCCACAATAGTCCAGACTGATTGCGGTACCCCACATATAGGAGTTAGACAATTGGAGATCCTCCAGGCATGCAAAACCAACACTGTCTGTTAAACCAACTTTTCTTACCATAACCCGTCCTTTCTTTACTACTTCTTTGTCACCCTGACTAAACACGTTACCATTGTATCACATTGTTTAAATAATGACAAAACTTTTTGTATTAATTGAGCAAAAGTCACAAAAAACACAGATGCAGAGTCCCACTTGTGATGAGTCTCTGCATATTATTTTATCTAGTCTTATACTCGTCAAATTTAAATACAAACGGTTCGTATTCGGGAAATCCTACAACTGCCTGGCCTATTTTCAGATTTGATAAATCCCAATCTTCAACCACATATGCATCTCTTCGCTCCTCAACCATGCCCTTCGACTGGACGCTGGTTGCATAGACTTCAATTTTTCTGTTGGTGCCAAAATGTTGTTTTATATAGTCTCTTGATTTAGGATCATTTACCCTGAAATTCAGAGAGGTAAGAAATCCTGACAAAATACTGTTTGCCCTCTGCTCTCCATAATTATCGTATATCTGTTCTACATTCTGGATCCCGATCATGAACTTTATTCCAAGACTTCGGCCAAAATTCACAGCATCATCCACGTGTTCAAGATTTGGAAGCAATCTGAACTCATCTGTGATAAAGTATACATTTCCATCGCTGCGACCTCTTCCAAGTGCCTCTTTTATAGCCATATCAAACATCAGGCTGTATATTGGCGTGAGCATTTCTCCAAAGCTCAGATCATATTCTATAAATATTTTCTTTCCACCCTTTTGATTTACAAGATTTCTAAGTCCCAATGTTCCCTTTTTAGCAAAATTTCCGACAAATATCTCTCTTACGACCTGCTGTAGTTCAGAGAGAACACCCTGCGTCTGAGGCGAATCATCGTTGCTTATATAACTTGTCATAGCCTTCATATCAGAATATGAGTTTAACATTTCTCTTATATCAGAAGATGTCCTCGACTTTATGAAATCAACAAGAGCCGCATTGTTCAGATATTTTGTACTTCCTGTTTTCTTGCTATATCTTAGGAAATGCAACATGACAGCCATAAATATATCTCTCGCAGCATTTGGAAAAAATATCTGATTTGTATTCTCGCAAGCTTCTTTAAACAAGCTCTTTGAGATCTCCATCACACTTGCATATTGCTGTTCACCCATTGCTACTTCATCAAATATGTTCCAGTAATCCGGTTGACCATTTACTCCCACTGAAGTATTATCGTTGCTTATGACTATATCTCCCGGCGAATAAAATTCCTTATAGAAATCACCCTTTGTGTCAAATATAATCATGACATCATTCCTGGTAAGACTGCGCTGTATCTGTGACATTATCTGGAAAAATGTATTTGTCTTTCCTGTTCCTATACCACCTATGAGCATCATATGCCTGCTGAGCAATTTCTCTGATATTGGAATATTTCTGTGTTGTCCCTGATTGTCCACTCCCATAAAATACAGAACAGGTCTGTTCTCAACAATATTTGGTGCTGACTGTCGAAGTTCATCACCAAATAATACTGAATCCATCTGGCTTCTGTTCGCCCTTTTACTGACGCCATTCTGATCTGTCTGGTTCTGAGGCATGTTCATTTGTCCCATCGGTCCCTGTTCATATCCGTTCTGATTCTGCATTTGCGGCATTCCATATCCATTCTGATACGAATTGGTGTACGAATTGCCATAACGCATATTCTGCATATTTGATCCTGACAATGCCATATATATCCCTCTCTCAACCTTACTTATCTACCTGTTTTTTGATAGTTTATTTAATCATTACGCAGACCATTTTTGAACCGCATAGTCTCCCTGTTTCTGCAGATCATCTATCATTGTTCCAATTTCGTTCATCGCCATTACTGTGTCATCCCAAGGGAGAACCTCAGCAAATCCAGCATAATCATCGCCCGTTTTACGTCTGAACATCGCCTTCTGGCTTCCTATAACTATTGCGCCTTCTGCTCCCGTAGTCTTGATCTTGATCACAAGATTAGGAACAAAGCAGACTATTATAAGATCCACAAGCTGAATTACATATGACAGTATAACTAATACAGCAAAGAATCCATTATTATCTGCAACTTCATATGTAACTAGAAAACATATATTTGAAATAAACGCAAATGTAAGTTTCAGCCAGAATCTCTTATATACAACAAATGTTGGAACAAGTCCTACTATTCCCAGCAACGTACCGACAACTGCAACCACCGTACCATTGTCAATATTTATCATGGCATCCATAAGCAGATATAAAACTAACGCATTTAACAGTATACAGAATACAAAATTCATAATGCTGAACTTATAATCCTTGTGCATCTCTATTCCACCTATTTGGTCTAGATTAAACTGATGCTCCTGAAGTATATTTCCTGTCAGGCTGGTTCCTGCTGCCCTGAACAGAATACGTCTGTTTGTCACCATCATTCTGCCCTCAGCCTTCATGAACTTCAGTCTGGTTCTAAGCTTGGCTATATTATACTGTTTAACAACTATTTCATTTTCTTCAGGCTGTATACAGTCTGGTACTATTGGAACATTGTGCTCATATGGATCATCTCCACTGCTATTGGGTTCTCCAGCTCCTGTCATATCTCTTATGGATGACATAAAACTGCTAAATGACGAAGCATTGATCTTGAACGACGGTATAATAAATGGATCTCTTTCCTTCTCATAAGGCTTCTGATACTGTCTACTCTGTGACTGACCGCCTTGATACTGATTGCCATACTGACCATTCTGATACTGATTGCCGTACTGGTCACTCTGGTACTGATTACCATACTGACCGCCCTGATACTGATTGCCGTATTGACCGCCCTGGTACTGATTGCCGTGCTGACCTCCCTGATACTGATTGCCATACTGACCATCCTGGGTCTGACCTCCGTACTGACCTCCCTGCATTGGATTGCCATACTGACCAGCTGCTCCATGCTGAGAATTTGCCTGTCCCATCATCGAGCTTCTAAATCCCTCACAATCACACTGACCATTCACCATTTCTTTTCCACAGAATCTGCAAAATGCCATAATCTTATTCCTCCATCCTCATTAGTTATTTACTCCATTCTCACATGTATATAAATCTGCGTTTCGAGAAACTACATCATTATACATCTCATCTATGCTTTTATATCCATAATAATACCATGACGTTCCATATCCGTCCTTGTCTTCATACTCAAATGTTACCGTGTCTCCAACCGTATCATTATTCATAACATCTACAGTAACTGTTCCATCAGTTTTAACCAGCAAATCATTATAGCTTATATACCAATAGAAAGTATTTACCTGACTTGAACTCTTGCCTTCATCAGGAGTATATGTATTCTTCACGGTTATTTTATATACAAGATATAATATATTATTTGACGCATAACTGTCATTCTGTTTTTTCACAAGGAGATAATTACCCACATAATCCATTTTCTGAAGGCTCTCTCCATCTTCTTGTTTTATACTATCTGCCGCATACGCTTTGAATTCATCCTCTGCCTGAGACTGCATTGACGCCAAACTCTCATCTGTTATCTGGCTCAGTTCCGTGACATATTTGTCAATACCTGACACTGTAAACTCTTTAGAAGTTGTCAACGGGAGCTTTCCAACCTCATTGATATACTCTTCATTCATGTTATCCTCAGAGCCATAATAGTTTCCCGGCCTGACTGTGACCGTAACTATCTCCCCCTCTGAGAGTTCGGAACTCTTATCTAACTCGTATATCAAAGCACTGTAGTCATCTGGAATTGAAGTGATCTCCGCACATGCATTTGGATCTATTCCACTGAACGTAACTTTGAGTCCCTCAAAAGGATCAAATGTTTCTGCCTCTGTTAAATCTGTGACCTCATATTCCACATCTTCGTATTTCAACTTGTAGCCATACTTTTCAAGAGCGGCTTCATCATTGCAGTCCCACTTAAAAACTATAGTATCACCATTGCTAAGTCCTGTGTACTTGCCATCTATTTGTCCGCCTACGCATTCATTTAAAAAACGACTAGTCATTGAGCTGTTGCTGCTACTGTCAAAATCAAAGTATTTATCTATGTATGACGTGCTTGTTGATTTCTGTATTTTCTTTTTCTTTTTTTCCAGTGCTTTTCCATAATCTGCCTCAAATTTATCATTATCAAATACCACTTCCGATTTTCCCATCGTATCATAACCTGATGCAGATAAGGACAGATAATCGTTTAAATTTATCGTAGGCTTGATCAGTATAGATAACAGGATCAATACTATGCACACAAGCACAACCGCACCTACTGACGCCATTATAATAATATTTCTCTTCTTTATCCTCTTCTCTTCCTCTGGAGATTTAGATTGCTGGCGATTTCTGTTTTCGCCTGCCTGTTGATTCATCTGCTGTTGATTCCAATTTCCGCCTGCCTGCAGATTCATCTGCTGCTGGTTCCAATTTCCACTCGCCTGTTGATTCATCTGCTGTTGATTCCAATTTCCGCCTGCCTGTTGATTCATCTGCTGTTGATTCCAGCTTCCACCTGCCTGTTGATTCATCTGTTGCTGTTGATTCCAGCTTACACCTGCCTGTTGATTCATCTGCTGCTGGTTCCAGCTTCCGCCAGCCTGTTGATTCATCTGCTGCTGGTTCCAGCTTCCACCAGTCTGGTTTGAAACCTGTTCTACCTTATTTCCACATTCAGGACAAAACATGCTTCCATCAGGAACATTCTTTCCACATTTGCCGCAAATCATAATTCATCTTACCCCCAATATCGTTATGTATACACAGTATGAATAATATTCACTATATAATAATACACTAAATAATTATACATTTCATTTTCTGACGTAGCAATACAAAATTAAGCTTTAAATCTGCTTGAAATTACATCAACGCCCGTTCTTTTGTACATGCTTTTACCTGCCGGCTACGCAAATAAAAAGGCTGCCTTGACAGACAACCCTTTGTTACTTCTTTGTAATTTTATTTGTAATATCCGTCAAAATGATTTATCCCACTCTGACTGTCATATATCGCATGATACGACAATGTCGTATAATCTATATACGAAACTTCCTTCATTTCATCCTGTCCGATATTATTCGACCTCACAAGGGCTGATAAGACTATTCCTATTGTGAGAAATATTCCACATACAACACCTATAACAACAAACACAAATACTAGCGAACCCATGTCTTATCCTGCCTTTCCTTTACATATTCTATAGTTCCCGAACTTCTGAATCTGTGAATATCAATTCTTGATCTGTGTAGCTTATTGATAGCCCTCCAGAAATATATGACACAGTTGACCACCAGAAATATATACGCGCCAACAATATACATCAGGATTTCAGAACCAAGCATCCAGATACCCATTATAAAATTTCCCATAAGTACCGAAAGCCATGTACAGAATGTAACCATTATTGTCATAAGTATACCTATTGACGCTCCAACCTTAAATCTGTTTGATGGGACATTGCCCACAACTTTTCCGGTCTGACCATTTACTGCAACTGTATAAAGTATCCCCTGATACTGAAATGTCATGAACCATACCGGAAACAACGCATATTCTACATCTGACAATTCTATCTCTGTCTTTTCATCAGTGACATGATAATCTTTAAACCGTTTATCGTCCGGATCTCCAAGCATCTCGTTCCGAAGAGCTTTATCACTCTTCTCCTTTGCCACTGCTGCGATCTCTTTTGCAGGAACATCATATCTGTCCGTATAAAATCCCGAAAGATATTCCGGTGAAAATGCCAGTACTCTGTCAACATCATACGGCTCAAGCCTTGATGATATGTTGTCGTTCAATCTGCGTGATGCATCACCTGGTACCCTTGACACTATACATTCCGCATCCTTCATACAGTTATGTATTATTTTCTCTGTATCGTTTTTTCGGGAATTCTGGGTCACCGAATCTAACCATTTGCTATCGCCGCCTGTACGCACTTCCCTTTTATTCTCAGTGAATATATATTTTATCTTCTTTTTTACGTGATATGATATGAGCCAGTGCGGTACATATATTCCTCGTATCTTGTCTATCTGGAAATGCTTTATCTCGTCCGGAACGAACCATCCTTTACAGAACTTATCACGGATCAGTTGTTCTGCTCTCTTCTGTGATATTGAAAATGGTATTATAAGATCCGGCTCCATCTCCTTATCCAGCCTGTCAACCAATATCATCGGCTGTCCACAGTAGGCGCAAAAACTTGACGTCTCTGTGGCTTTCACCATGAGCTTTGCTCCACAAGACGTACATTCATACAGATTCATCTCCATATACTTTGGAGAATCCTCATCATTTCCAAGGTTTATCTCATCCATGGTGTATATGTCATCCGGACTGTCTGTGATATACCTCTTTATCCGCGCAACCTTTCTCATGGATTTGTAGCTTCTCTTATCCACCAGTTCGCCATCTTCATTTTCGATCATAGCGGAGTTTTTTGTCCCCCATGAAGCCGCCCCAAACTGATTGCCACATTGCTTGCATTCCAGCTGTCCCGTCTCCGGGTTGAGAACAGTCGAGCCTCCACACGTTGGACACTTCAATGTAAAACTGCCCATCTTACTTTCCCCCGTTCACTTTTTTGTCCCCTATAAACAATAAGTTATCATGCTCCCTGTCAAATATAAAGTACTGAAAATCCTACCATACTCCTGTAAAACGTATGTAAATCCAGCCTAAATATTTATCAATTTATTTTGTCCACTCCGTCTTTATTCGTGTCAGATATTATATAATGAGGTCTGTTCTTGACCTCAACATACGTTTTTGCAATATATTTGCCCATCATTCCTATGCACAGGAACTGCAGCCCTGCGACAAATAAAATAATGCACACAAGCGAAGGCCAGCCCGCAACCGGATCTCCCCATACAAGCTTTCTTATAAAGAAGAAAAGCAGCATGGCAAATGAAAGAACTGTGCAAAATGTTCCAAAACCAGATGCGATCATCATAGGCGCCTCGGAGAAATTAATTATACCGTCTAAGGCATATTTGAACAGTTTCCAGAAACTCCACTTTGTCTCTCCGGCAACTCTCTCAACATTCTCGTACTCAAGCCACTTTGTCCTATATCCTATCCAGCCAAATATTCCCTTGGAAAATCTGTTGTACTCACACATTGACACTATGGCATCCTTCATCTCCGACTTCATGAGTCTGAAATCTCTGGCACCGTCTACCACATCGGCATCGGATATTCGATTTATAAGCTTGTAAAATCTTCTGGCAAACCATGATCTGATCTTTGGCTCACCTTTTCTCGTCACCCTTCTGGTGGCGACACTGTCATATTCGCCCTGCTCCAGAATCTCAAGCATTTCCGGAAGAAGTGATGGCGGATCCTGCATGTCCGCATCCATAACCGCCACATAATCACCTGATGCATTGCAGAATCCTGCATACATTGCTGATTCTTTTCCAAAATTTCTGGAAAATGACAGATATTTGAAATACTCATATTTTGACGATACATCCTTCATGACTTTTAAAGTGTCATCTGACGAGCCGTCATTTACCATGAGCACCTCAAATTCATATTGTCCAAGTCCTTGTCTAACTCGGTCAAGTTCTGCCGCAAATATCGGCAGAGCCTCCTCCTCGTTATAGCAGGGAACTATCAAACTTACTTTTTTCATTATCACATCTCCCGTATCAATCACTTCACCGTCATACGATATATCTGAACCCCACCATAACTGTAGGTTTTTTCCACTTTCTTGAACTTTGTAGCTTTGTTTATATACTTAAAATCTTTCCTGATATCATTCATGTCAAACTTCGGATCATTTATGACCGCCATATACAGCTCTTTTCCACAATCCTTTGTCACTTCGACGATATTATTTTTTATGTCTTTTTCATACACATAACGGCAACGTCCCATCACTGAGAACGCATTTACCCCGGCATATATGTTGTTCCACATGTCATCGCCATGACAGATTATCACACAGTCTTTGCCTGTCATCGCCTCAACCGCAGCTTTCTGATCTGCATAAGTTTCATACTGCCAGTCTATCCCATTTACCTTTATACTTCCGGCACACAGAATGACACACACGATACCAATGACGATATTGCAGCATTTTGGCGCAATAACCGGCAATAGCTTTGATATGCACCATACAATGAACATAGCAAATATTGGGAGAGCGGAATATATATATCTTGCACTCACAAGCTCCGATCCCTGCACTCCAACAAAAGCAAGTATGGCATCCGCTATGATGACTGCGGCAAATAAGAGCATATCTGCAGATATTATTCCTGTATATTCCCCATCTATATCTCTTCTCTCAACTTTTGCCGTGCATCTTACCTTATTTTCATCGTTAAACACACTTATATGTATTATAACAAACTTTGAAATTATGTACACAGTCACAAGCACGAAAACTATCAACAAAATTATTGGCATCAATCCTGCAAAATATGCTTTGTCTATGTATTTCACATATGACATGAATTTATTTGCGGCAAATCCTGCAAGATTCTTTGTTGCATAGGAACCTCTGTATCCAAATATATGATCCAGAGTTGCAGGGAACACGGCAATCGCTGCTGCAAGTCCCGTCACAAGGCTGAACCCGTAGGCAAACATCTCCTTTATCCTCTTCACAAACAGAAGATATATGCATACACACAGACCAAGTCCCGCCACAAAAAAGTAGAAATAGTAATGCGTCAGTCCTCCTAAAAATACCGTAAATGCCAGCATGATAAAATACGGCACGGTCATCTTTCTTTTATGTTTCAATATAAATATGTGGGCTGCCGCAAAGAGAAGGACCTCCAGTGTCTGCAGAAGATACATTCTTATGAGCATGCAGTTGCTTATTCCCACAGCTGACAGTCCCCACAAAACGGCTGCAGCGAGACCTCTCCACCGGCTGCCGAGCAGATTTACCGCGACATACAGCAGAACTATATCGACAAATGCCAAAATTATGAGATTCAAAATAAGTCCCGGAACCGCTGAATAACCGGAATTCTTGAAGAATCTGCTCACCGTGTGCAGCAGCATATAGTAAAGTGGTGGATGTACATCCCTCTCCTGGTTTACATACGCCGCACCATAATTGAAAGATTCGTCATTATAATTCATATAATCCGAGAAATAATTTCCACTTACCCAGTTATCAAGAGGCTCATCATTCTCCCCCGGATGCAGGAAGGTGTGATCATTTGAATTGGCAAGCCCATAGCTGTACACCTCGTCGCAGAATAAATATTCTCTCTTCATTCCATAGTGTATACAAAGCGCATACTGCAAAGCCATAAACACTACACATATAACAATAAATGCCTGTTTGCTCTTTATTTTTCCTGTCACCTTTGATATCGCTGTCATATCTTTCCCCTCTCATCTAACTCATATTCATAAAATATATGTTTTCTTTTTTTTCTTATGTTACTAATATTTTTCCCCAGTGTACAATTAATTATCTGTAATCTTATCTCCACACAACAGCATTCCGTTTTGACAATGGGGTCAGACCCCTTCTCCGAAGTGGAGAAGGGGGCTGA
>USSH01000069.1 GCA_900557435.1 uncultured Coprococcus sp.
CTCTACCAACAGTATGTTTATCTAATCCCTTATCCTTTTTCTTTTTACTACCTTACCCTCCTGTACCAATTGCTTTCTTTTACATGCTATAAGCAATTCTGTATCTTTAGTATATATTGTGCACTTTTCACTGTCAACAGTATATAGCTCTATGTGTTTTTGTTCTTATTGTCTAAATTTCGATTATCAATGTTTATATGTAATATGATTGCATCTTCTCTATGCAAATATGGCATTTCACAAAAAATAAAAGAAGCAAGACATATATCTTCCTATACATCTTGCTTCTTTACTTAAACTACATATTTAATTTTGTGCAAACAATTGATTGATTAAGCCTTTGTTCTCTTTTATATATTTGTTTTCTTTTTCAGCTCCTCAATCTCAGCCTGAAGTCTGGCGATAATCGCATCCTTTTCTTCTTTCATATCCGCCATGCTTCGATCCTTGTCTACCAGTGCCTTATCTTTTTCTGCCAGCTCTTTATCCCTATCTGCTATCTCCTGCTCCAGCTTAGCCTTCTGTTCCTGAAATTCATCGACAAATGTAACAATAGATTGATCTACCATATCTGTAACCTCCTCCGTCTCTTCGTAATAGGAATACAGTTTAGTATATAACACCTGGGTAAGCTTGTAGAGCTGTGCCCCATCCTCATGCGTTATATTTCCAAGTTCAATGTTCTTATCTATGCTACCCATTATATCTGTTTTTATAAGGTTTTTCAACGATGCTATATTTTCTGGAGTGCGATATTTTTTGTTTCTTAATCTTTCCCTGAGTTTAAGCAGAAAGAACGGAACCAGAATGACCATCTTTCTATTGTTTATATCCTCTGTTGAACAATTCATAAGTTTTACGACCGGAACTCTATAGAGTATCGGAGCATCCAATCCAAGATCTACTGACAAAGAATATGTATCTGGAACAGATTCAGATACATTGCTCAGATATATTATACAAGGGTTAGGAAAACGTATCTGATATATGTTTTGCCCATCCTCATCCTGCAATATCTTCTTTGTTTTATCTGCATAACCAGCACCATAGGAAAATACTCTGAAAATAATACTTTCGTCCTTCGTCATCTGTGCTTCCATATGATATGCATCCGAATTATTAATCACCAGTATTGTATCAGCAAGAGTTGTACTTAATGTACCATCATCCTTTACGCTTTCAGTCCAATGATAAAATACCTCTGCGGTATTCGGATCATATGTCGTATGAAACAAGCCGTTGATCATATTTACAACCGCCTTTGATGACAGCGTAAGTATCTTTTTAAATGTGCTGTCAAATATTTTATGTGTCAATCTATATTTCTACCTCCTGTTTTTTCTTCCGATCGGTAGCCACACTTTAGCCCTAAATCAGACGTATGTCAATAGATTTTGACAAATGCGCGTATAAAGCGAATTTGCGCTAAATACGCGCATTTTAGTTACAATTTTGTTACACTGACACATTGTTCAATTACTTATTTCTTAATCCCCCAAATCCATCAAAAATGTCCAATCTGTTAACAGTGCAGCTAGACAAATATCGCACCAAGCAAACCATTTTCCATTATCTTTAGTGCTTAAATTTTTAGAACAATATATTCAGTATACTTTGCATCGTTTCTGTATCAATTGTATATGGTTAATGTTTTTATATACTGTTAGTCTAAATCTGAATATCGATTTATCTATAATTAAACTTATATAACTTTATACACTGTCCATCAGGACGGAGGAATGGAGATTTTTATGGATATTACCCAGGAAGTTGGTGCAAGAATACGCTACTATAGAAATGAAAAAAGGATAAGCCAGGAAAAGCTATCTGAGATGAGTGATCTACATCCATCATACATAGGACAGTTGGAACGAGGCGAAAAGACTCCATCCATCGAAACTCTTTACAAAATAACCCAAGGGCTTAGTATGTCACTTACAGACTTCTTTCTTGATTTTGAAGTAATATCAACTGAGCCAGAGGAGACCTACGCAATGAAGTCATATAGGTTGATTGAGTATCAGCCGGCTCGTACGCAAAAGAAACTTTTCAATATACTGAACGAGATTTTAACCATCGACAAATAATCATATATTGCAATAATTTAAATATCCCACAGGAATACATATCAATAATTTCTGCGGGATATTTAAGTTATTCTGTAGAATCTTTTCTGCATATTCTATTCTGTGTATTCTGTTCTCTATGTAATGTCTATCTACACATATTTAGCTGTTTTTCTGTAAATACACCGTCTAATACATCCACGCCACTTTCAGGCTGGCCATGTTGGATGCCAGTGGATCTTCCCTCTTTGCGTTGCTCTGAAGAGCTCCGAGGACGAATGCTCCGTCGGTTGTCAGTCTGTGTTCTTTCTGAGCTTCGAGTAATGCTTTCTCCAGATTGTTGAGTTCGTCCATTGTGATTGTGTCCTGTGTCAGTGTGTCGAATTTGTGCCAGATTTCCTCGAGTTCCGGGATTTCTGGATTGAACTGTATTGTTGCCATAGTTTACTCCTTCTTTTATGACTAAAGTCATTTAATTTTACGTCACTTCTAACTCTATCCCAGCTACATTGTAGCTAGTATGATCAATCTTTTATTTGCTGCTATAATTATCATTTCTTGATTATTTACCCTTGATTATTTCTTGGGATTATTTCTTGATGCACATTTTTATAAGTATTTCTATTTCATATACACTCATTCTACATTGCGCAGCACCAAAAATAAAGAGAAAAAGGCTGTGCAGAAATCAATTTCATCTGTTCCACACAACCTTTTCCTATGCTGTCTGCTCATTTTACCGAGCGAACATATATTTTATTTCATAACTATATTCACAATACGTCCAGGAACATAAATCTCTTTGATAACGTTACCTGTAAGCTTGTCAGCGATCACTTCCTTAGCCTTTGCGATAACCTCATCCTTAGGATCTTCCTTGCCGATTGCAAGTGTTGCCTTTGTCTTGCCGTTGATCTGTACTGCGATCTCAACTGTTGACTCAACTGTCTTTGTCTCATCGAACTCCGGCCATGTCTGCTGATATACATATCCGCCGTAGTTCTTCACTGACCACAGCTCCTCTGTGATATGAGGTGCAACAGGGTTTAACAGGATGAGCAGTGTCTTGAACTCATCTGCTGTTACGCTTCCCTTCTTGTAGAAGTCGTTGAGAAGTGCCATCATCGCTGCAATGGCTGTATTGTACTTCAGGTTCTCGAAGTCATTTGAAACCTTCTTGATGACCTGATGCATCTTGGTCTCCATATCCTTGGAGTAGCCCTTCTCGTCTGTCACGCTGTCCTGAAGCTTCCATACTCTGTCGAGGAATCTTCTACATCCCTTGACACCGTCCTCTGACCATGAGGCTGCAAGGTCAAATGCTCCGATGAACATCTCGTAGGTACGAAGTGTATCTGCACCGTATACATCTACGATGTCGTCAGGATTTACAACGTTACCTCTTGACTTACTCATCTTCTCGCCGTTCTCACCGAGGATCATACCATGTGATGTTCTCTTCTGGTATGGCTCTGATGTAGGAACTACGCCCTGATCGTACAGGAACTTGTGCCAGAATCTCGAATACAGAAGGTGAAGTGTTGTATGCTCCATTCCTCCGTTGTACCAGTCAACAGGAAGCCAGTACTTGAGTGCCTCCTTGCTTGCAAGAGCCTCTGTGTTGTGAGGATCTGTATATCTGAGGAAATACCATGATGATCCAGCCCACTGTGGCATGGTATCCGTCTCTCTCTTTGCAGGGCCGCCACAGCATGGACATGTGGTGTTTACCCAGTCTGTCATAGCTGCAAGTGGTGACTCGCCGTTGTCTGTCGGCATGTAGCTGTCAACCTCTGGAAGGAGCAGTGGAAGCTGGCTCTCATCGATAGGTACATAACCACACTTATCGCAGTGAACGATAGGAATTGGCTCGCCCCAGTATCTCTGACGTGAGAATACCCAGTCACGGAGCTTGTAGTTGGTCTTTGCCTGACCGATACCCTTCTCCTCAAGGAACTTGATCATCTTCTCCTTTGCATCCTTTACCTCAAGGCCGTTGAGGAAATCTGAGTTGATGAGCACTCCTGTTGCCACATCTGTAAATGCAGCCTCATTTATATCTACTTCCTCACCATCCTTTGCAACAACCTGGATGAGTGGAAGTCCAAACTTCTTTGCAAATTCCCAGTCTCTGTCATCATGTGCAGGAACCGCCATGATAGCACCTGTTCCGTAGCTCATGAGTACGTAGTCTGAAACATAGATTGGGATCTCCTTGCCATTTACAGGGTTGATGGCTGTGAGTCCGTCTATGCATACACCAGTCTTATCCTTTGCAAGCTCTGAACGCTCGAAGTCGCTCTTCTTTGCTGCCTGCTCACGATATGCCTCGATGTCTGACCAGTTGCCAATCTCGTCCTTGTACTTGTCAAGGATTGGATGCTCCGGTGAAACTACCATATATGTTACTCCGAAGAGTGTGTCGCATCTTGTTGTATATATACGGAGCTTGTCCTCTTTGCCCTTTACTGAGAAATCAACCTCAGCTCCTGTTGAACGTCCGATCCAGTTCTTCTGTGAAACCTTTACACGCTCGATGTAATCCACGCCGTCAAGTCCCTCGATGAGCTTGTCTGCGTAATCTGTGATCTTGAGCATCCACTCAGACTTAACCTTGCGGACAACCTCGCTGCCACAACGCTCACATACACCATTAACGACCTCCTCATTTGCAAGACCGACCTTACATGATGTACACCAGTTGATAGGCATCTCCTTCTTGTATGCGAGACCAGCCTTGAAGAGCTTCAGGAATATCCACTGTGTCCACTTGTAATATTCAGGATCCGTTGTATTGATCTCTCTGTCCCAGTCAAATGAGTATCCAAGTGAGTGGAGCTGTTTCTTGAATCTTGCAACATTGGTCTTGGTTACTTCCTTTGGATGGATCTTGTTCTTGATCGCATAGTTCTCTGTAGGGAGACCAAATGCATCCCATCCCATTGGATACAGAACGTTGTAGCCCTGCATTCTTCTCTTTCTTGCCACTATATCCAGCGCTGTGTATGGTCTTGGGTGACCTACGTGAAGTCCCTGTCCTGATGGGTATGGGAATTCAACTAACGCATAATACTTTGGTTTTGAATAATCATCTGTAGCAGCAAATGCCTTGTTGTCATCCCAGACCTTCTGCCACTTTCCTTCAACGACTTTGTGGTTGTATGTCTCAGCCATTTTTGAAAATGCCTCCTTGAAATTATTCTTTGATATCTTTAATATCAATCAATTTTTGATAATTCTGATGCTTTATGCTTTGATCATTATCTGCTCAGGCTGCAGCGTATTTCAGCCTCATTCTCTCTAATCTTAACTATATTAGCATATAAGCTGTGTTTTTCAAACTATTTTTTAGTATATACCCTGCATATTCTTTGTTCACCATGATATGCCGGTTTTTGCTTTTCTCTCACTTTCTGCATATCACAAACTGCAGTTCTTATTCAAATACTTTCTTGATACTGTCATAGTGAAGGAATATCCCCTGCTCTGCATATTTCTTTATCTCATCCAGAGTTGCCAGCTTGAAACCATCGGTCTCCGCCTCCTGAGGTCTGACATCCTTTTCCTCAAAGTCACCTGTGAATTTGTACACATCCACAAAGTAGTTGTCCTTCTCATCCGGGTTATCTCTTCTATATGTAAACTGCAGACCTCCATCGAAATCGCTTACGTCTATGCCTGTCTCCTCGATCACCTCTCGTCTGACAGCCTCTATGGATGATTCGCCCGCCTGCACTCCGCCGCCGGATACCTCCCACCAGCCTGCTGCCCACGCCTTTGTCATGACACGCTTGGTAATCAGATACTTTCCCGCTCTGTTCTGGAGCACACCGAGCACTGTGAGGTGATAATCCCCCGGTTTCATATTCCAGTCATTTCTCTTCATCGTGCGCCCTGTAGGCTGCTTGTCTACATCGTAAATATCCCAGTATTCCATCTCTGCTTGTCCTCTTTCTTCCTTCTTTAATTGCTCATATTTTTTCCTTATGCTACAATATATTATATGTGAATTATTGAAATTCACAAGTAGCTGACAAGTTTTTTTACGAAATATGGGGGTATACATATATGAAAAAAGGATTATCTTTTCTTGCAGTTGCTGCATTTGCAGCTGTCATCACACTGACCGGATCTATCCCTGCATTTGCACGGGCCACATACGATGCACCTTCTGGTTATCACAACGGCACTTCTGAATCATCCAGTTCCGATGAACAAGACTCTCCGCCTCTGAGTGAGATTGAAAGGTTTTTTTCTGCGGATATTGCAGATACCGCATCTACTCAGACTTATATCAGTTTATATGCTCTTGACTCGTCATACGCAGATATGCTGACTATCCCTGAGTCCTATAACCAAAACTACCAGTTAGGCAAATATGGTCTCACCGGTGCTTTGACATACAAAGTCATAAGTGGTGAATCTGTAAAGGTATCTGACTCTGGTCTGGTTGAGCCCAATTGCGAAATATGGTACTGGCTGAATGGTTTTGGTTCATCATTTCCTATGGAAGGAGCTACCAAAACATATGAATATATAACGGGCAAATCTGTTGTAAGAATCTCAAATGGTAAGAAGTCAACAGATATAACCTTCAATGTTGTGAATTATGCTTACCACTATGCAGATGAAATCCAGAAAACTTTCATTGCAAATAGCATCTCAGATTCCATGACAGAATACCAAAAACTTGAAACTATAACCAATTATGTAGCAGATACATACAACTACAGCCCAGATTATTCCTCAGGAATATCCATGATAATATCTGGCGGCGGTGACTGCTGGGCAAGCTGTGACCTTATCATGAGTCTCTGCGATCTGGTTGGAATCAAAAATCACGTACGCATAGCTAACAGAGATCCAGGTGCCGGAAGCGGACATCGAAATGTAGTTGCCCTGTGTGACGGTAAACTATACATAGCGGATGCAGGATATGTCGGCGATGCTCCAAGGGGGCGTGACCTGTATGAGACGACTGCATTTTCTAACGACAACGGCGTACTCTACCAGTATGATGGCTTTGACGATGATATAGTCATTCCAGATGGTATCACCGCAATTGGTGAGGAAAGCAATAACGTATTTTATTACTCAGCAAACTATGGTTCCATCACAGCAATATCCATCCCTTCAAGCGTATCGTATATATCAAATGTTGCATTTGCCGGAACAAAAAAGCTTAAGAATCTATATGTGGACAGTGCCAATAAATTCTATAAAAGTATAGATGGCGTTTTGTATACCAAAGATGGAAAGACCATATACACGGTTCCGAATGGCAAGAGCAAAGTCAGCATACCTTGTGGGGTTACCACCATTGGAGATTACTGTTTCTATTACAGTTCATCAATTTCATCAGTATCTATTCCGGATACAGTGACCTCTATTGGTGTAGGCGCATTTGGCGATTGTCTTTCACTTTCGTCAATAAAAATTCCAAAGTCAGTCAAAACCATAGATGACTTCGCCTTCTATAACGACTCCTGCAGAGTCATTATTCTTTCAAAGGACGTGGTGTTTGGCAAAAATGTGGCGCCTTATTGCACTCTTGTTGGCTATTCAGGAAGCAGTACAGAGAAATACGCAAAAGAAAACAATATTGGTTTTATTGCCCTTGAATCAGACGGACGCTACATAGACACAGTCAACGGGAAAACATGCATCAGGGATGCATACGGTAAGATCGTGAACTTCACCGGACTCAGAAATGTAAAAGGTGTTTTAACTTATTTCAAAAACGGCATTAAATGCAAAGACAAAACCCTTGTAAAATACAAAAACAAATACTACTTTGTGAAGAATGGCACTATATGCAGAGCCAGATCTCTTGTAAAATACAAAAACAGATATTACTATGTAAAAAATGGTACCATATTCAAGAAAACCCTTATAACCGAACTAAACAAAAAGAAATATTATATCAAGAATGGTATCTGGTGTAGCAAGACCACTGCTCTCATCAAATATAACAAAAAAACATATTATATAAGAAATGGCGCAGTCGATACCAAATTCTCAGGACTGAAAAAATACAAAGGACATGTATATTCTATTCGAAAGGGCATCGTTGTAAAGAAAGTCAGATGATATGTTTTATAATTACCGGAGGCTGATATGAACACTTATGAAATATTCGCCAGCGTCTATGATGAATTGATGGATAATATTCCATACGACGACTGGTGCACATATATAATAGAAGTTTTAAAAAAATACGGAGTAAACAACGGTCTGGTCTGTGAACTAGGCTGCGGCACCGGTGAAGTCACGGAAAGGCTGGCGGACTCAGGATATGACATGATCGGCATTGACAATTCATACGAGATGCTTGAAGTGGCCAATGAAAAAAAGCTCGATACCGGTCACGAATCCATTTTATATCTCATGCAGGACATGAGGGAGTTTGAGCTGTTTGGCACGGTGAATGCGATAGTATGTGTGTGCGACAGTATCAACTATCTCACCGAGCTTTCAGATATCACACATGTATTCAGGCTGGCAAATAACTATCTTGAGTCAAAAGGGGTCTTCATCTGCGACTTCAAGACCCGCCACTACTTCAAAGATGTGGTAGCTGACAGCACTATAGCTGAGGACAGAGATGATGTAAGTTTCATATGGGATAACTACTATGATGCAGAAACCGACATCAATGAGCTTGCCCTCAGTCTGTTTCTCCCTGAAGAACCTGATGACGAGTGTCCACTATACCGGAAATATCAGGAATTCCATTACCAGCGCGGTCTCACTCTTGAGGACATGAGAAAATGCGTAGCTGATTCTGGTATGGAACTTGTCGCCATGTATGATGCATTTACATTTGAGCCCGCCACAGATTCAAGCGAGCGTGTATATGTGGTTGCACGGGAGACTCATCAGGATAACAAACACTATGAATAGACTTGTCTTATCGTCATTAGTAATATAAAATAGTGAAGATTGTCCTATATACATCATTATTATAATGAGATTACCCCCGGTAGCAGGACAGATCTCAAAATATAATAACACTAACCAACATAGAACAGAGAGGTATATAACATGAGTGATCATATAATAAGAGGTATGGCGGCGAACAATCAGGTAAGATTCTTCGCCGGTACAACAAGAGATATCGTGGAGACCGCAAGATCTATCCACAACACAAGCCCTGTGGCAACGGCTGCACTGGGAAGACTGCTCACAGCAGGCGCACTTATGGGCGCACAGTGCAAGAATGAATCCGATGTACTTACACTTCAGATCCAGTGCAACGGTCCAATAGGCGGACTGACCGTAACTGCAGATGCACACTCCAGAGTCAAAGGCTATGTCAACAATCCCAATGTGATACTTCACGCCAATGACAAGGGCAAGCTGGATGTTGCAAAAGCCCTCGATCTGGGTGTTCTGTCAGTCATCAAGGATATAGGTCTCAAGGAGCCTTATGTCGGTCAGACACAGCTCGTATCCGGTGAGATCGCCGAGGATCTGACATATTACTTTGCAACATCAGAACAGATTCCTACATCCGTAGCTCTTGGCGTACTTATGGAGAAAGACAACACAGTAAAACAGGCAGGCGGATTCATCATCCAGCTCATGCCATTTGCATCGGATGAACTCATCGACGTTCTCGAAAAGAGACTGAACGAGTTCTCCTCCATCACAAGTTTACTTGACGAAGGCAAGACTCCTCTCGACATCATCAAGGATGTATTTGAGGGATATGATGTTGTCGTGACCGATGAACTACCTACAGAGTGGCACTGCAACTGCAGCAAGGAAAGATACTACAATGCGGTACTCAGCCTAGGAAAGAAAGAGATCGCAAGTCTCCTTGAGGAAGGCGAACCTATAGAGGTCAATTGCCAGTTCTGCAACTCGCATTACAAGTTCTCACCAGACGAACTTAAGGAGATGCTTTTGAAAGCAGCAAATAACAGATAAACGAACAGCAAGTCTGATATCCGGTTTTACATAGCTGTTTCCCATCAAAATTTCGCCATTTGCTCTCATTTTCACAACATTTTT
>USSH01000070.1 GCA_900557435.1 uncultured Coprococcus sp.
GTCATCCAGAAGAAAGGCAGCCTTCATCAGCGCTTCTCCATAGCCTGTGGAGCAGGAGCGCACAATGGAAGCGCCCTCCGGTAAGAGAGCCTTGATTTCTTTTATGGAACGGATGGCCGTTTTTAAGGGACTTCCGTCATTGCTGCTGTAGAAGGAATAAAGAAGAGAGCCGTCCTCGCCTACAAGAGCAATCTTGGTAGTGGTGCTTCCCGCGTCGATCCCCAAAAAGCAGTTGCCCTGATAGGAAGACAGATCAGCAGTCTGTACATGATGTCTGCTGTGTCTTGTCTTAAAGCTTTCATATTCTTCGTGAGAGGAAAAGAGGGGATCCATACGTTCTACTTCAAATTCCATTTTAATATCGGAGGAAAGCTTTGAAACCATTTCCTCCATGGAGTAGGAAACCTCCTCCTTGGCATTCATGGCAGAGCCGATAGCCGCAAAAAGATGGGAGTGCTCTGTCTTTATGACATGCTCGTCATCTAATTTTAAGGTGCGGATAAAGCTGGCCTTCAGCTCGGAAAGGAAGTGCAGGGGGCCGCCCAAAAAGGCAACATGTCCCCGAATCGGCTTACCGCAGGCAAGGCCGCTGATGGTCTGGTTGACAACAGCCTGAAAAATAGAGGCAGAAAGATCCTCCTTGGTAGCGCCGTCATTGATCAGGGGCTGAATGTCGGATTTGGCAAAAACGCCGCAACGCGCCGCAATGGTATAGAGAGAACGATAGTCCTTGGCATATTCGTTTAAGCCTGTTGCGTCTGTCTGGAGAAGGGATGCCATCTGATCGATAAAGGAGCCGGTTCCTCCGGCGCAGATACCGTTCATACGCTGCTCCACATTGCCGCCTTCAAAATAAATGATCTTTGCATCCTCACCTCCAAGCTCAATGGCAACGTCTGTTTTCGGGGCAATTTCCTTCAGGGCTGTTGCAACGGAGATGACCTCCTGTACAAAGGGAACCTGCAGATGATTGGCAAGGGTCAGGCCGCCGGAGCCGGTGATCATGGGGTGGAGCGTAATATTTCCAAGCTGATCGTAAGCTTCTTTTAAAAGATCAGAGAGGGTTTCCCTGATATTTGCAAAATGTCTTTTGTAGTCTGAGAACAGAATATTATGAGCATTATCCAAAATGGCAATCTTCACCGTGGTGGAACCAATGTCAATGCCAAGCGTATAGTGATCTGTGTTCATAATGTACCGCCTTTCTAAATAAAAATATGTGGAAAATTTCTTTCCTATTATTAATATAGCGCATGTTTAGACATACTTTGTAATTATACGACACAGAATATTAAAATGCAACGCAGGAAAATAAACAATTTCTTAAAAAAAAATAACCTTTGTTTACATTTGAAAATGGGAATGTTAGAATATAAACTGTTTCAGAATGCCTGATAATAAAGACAGAAGGAGTGATTGGATTTAGAATGAAACCAATGGGAAACTTTGAAAAGAAATACGGAAAATACGCAATAAAAAATCTTTCTCTGGTATTGATCATCTGCTATGCCTTCGGATATCTGTTTGAGATGATCTATCCGGATTTTTTACAATATCTGTATCTGAATCCTTATCAGATCCTGTTTCATGGACAGGTATGGAGACTGGTGACATGGATCATTACTCCGCCTAGCATGGATTTTAGTATACTCACATTTGTAATGCTGTTTTTCTATTATAGTTTGGGAACGTTACTTGAGCGGACTATAGGATCATTTTTGTACAATCTTTATATGTTTAGTTCTATGCTGTTTACTATGGTAGGTATGATGATCGCACACATATTATGCAGATATGTTTTTCACTATAGCTATTCTATGAACAGCATATATCTGCCTTCGTCTGGCACGGTGGCGTCATATGCCTCCACGTACTATATTTTACTGTCGATATTCTTGGCAATTGCACTTTGTTATCCTGATATGAGTGTCTTGTATGCCATGATCATCCCTATCAAGATGAAATACCTGTCGATAGTATATATACTCATGACAGTGTATTATTTCACTCAGGAGACATTTATGGGAAGAGTTAATATTGCCATGTCTTTGGTGAGCTTTGTGATATTCTATCTGAGTACAAAGAATTTCAGACGATTTGCTCCGAAACAGATGAAGCGACGGAGAAATTACAACAAGCAGGTGCGCACGGCAAAGAGAGAGAATATAAGTCATAAGTGTGTAGTATGTGGCAGAACGGATAAGGATTATCCTGACCTGCAGTTCAGATACTGTTCGAAGTGTACGGGTAACAAGGAGTATTGTCAGGATCATCTGTTTACACATACTCATAACTGAATCACAGTTGTTACTGGGCAGGCTGGTGGCACATATATAGTGCCAGGTGGCAAGAATGTATAATTTATAGAATGGGTATTATATAACACAGAATATTGAAAAGATATTTAAATATAGAGATAAAGGAAGTTGAATATGTATAACGAAGAGAAAAAGCTTATAACTGATATACAGAGAAGAAAGGACCTGGATAGTAATCTTGGATTGTTTGCTGATGTGGCTTCTAAGGTTAATTTTGAATATGCCTGTCAGAAGTTTACACTTAATTTCCTGACACTTAAGGATATGCATATGGATGGAGATGTGCCTGATGATTCATATATAGCACATTGTGAGACTGTAATAGACAAGATTGCATCAGATTATCTGGCAGACTATGAGGAGGCCAGACTTGAGACTGCAGATGATGACATAAAGCTGGTAGCTGAAGTGAGAGATGCCATCACACGTAAGATGAAGGTTCTTACTTCATACACTGACGCATTTGAGATGTATGAGTATATTTTAAATAGGAAAGAATACGGTTATCCAGAGAATATGACAGAGGAACTTCAGAGCGAGCTGGACGAAATAGATGCCGACGAATTTGCTGATGAGATATTCAGATTTGTATTTGCTGATTCTGATAAGGTGGCAGTCAACTCCAAACTTCAGGGTCTTATAGGACAACTTCCGATCAGGATGACCAAGAATAGATTTTATGATATTCTTGGTGATACTCTTGATATATACAATGGCGTGGAGAAGGAATCGCTTGATCAGTTTATAGATATGGTTGAGAGCACAGCACTCATCAAACTTCCTGACGGATTTGATACGGAATATCCGGATCTTTACAACGCATTGGGAATCTTGAAACAGGCGGATTACGCACAGCTTTCCTATGAGGACTACAGAAAGCTGGCAGACGTACTTGACAGAAGTGCGCAGTTTCTGAATTCAGTTGTAACGGAATATATGCTTATTGTTGAGCTGATAAATGATCTGTATGTAATGCTTCTTGCTATATCGATACGAAACAATACGTCAGAGAAGTGTCACAAGGCCATGGAAGTTGTTGCAGGTGCTATTAAGGCGGAAGAAGGCGAACTTGAATCTGTATATACCATGTTGAATGATATCGTGGGTGAGCAGGAGGCAGCCGGCGAGCATAAGGTGATGCTGGAGTCTGCGGTATATGATATAACAACCGGATACATGGAAGATATAACAAGAGTTGGACTTGAAGGGACTTACAGAGCTTTGGAGAAGATGGATAAACTTCTCTCAGGTAGTATGTTTGTTGATATAGATAATGTGGCTGTGGCAGGAGTTCTCAAAGTGGACAGTGATTATATTGCAGGATGCAAGGAGAAACTTGCAAGTGAATTTGCAGACTTGTTCGCACAGAATTCTATGACAGTCAACAGAGCACTTATGGCTAAGATCCTTTCCAATATTCCGGTATTCTTCAATACAACTGATGAGATCAAGGAATATATTCAGGGTTCGCTCACAAGATGCAGAGAGAAAAGCGAACTCCTTGCTGATTATATGGTAATAAAGCAGATGATGGAAGAATAATATAGATAATATCTATGCGCGTTACATAGCGCTGCATTGCGGGTGAAATTGTATGGTCATTGATGAAAAGTTCTATGTCGGAAAGGCGAAGGACAGGCAGATTATAAGAATGGTCAGGGGAATAAGATATTTCCACAAGGTTAGGTATGTACCTGGGGTCTTTGTAGTCACACTTCCCCTGTTTGGAGACGGAATACTTGAGATATATGAAATGAACGAATTTAGACAGAAGATATACAGAGATATGTCGGATTCCATACATATTGTTGGTGCGGCGACCACCAGGGCGCAGGCTATAAGTCTTGTAAGGGATATTATAGATGATATATATATAAAGACTGGCGGTGTTGATGTGAAGGGATTTTTCCGCGCGGAAGGCTAAGGGGAAGCAGCATGCATATAGTGTTATTGATATTGAAAATATTGCTTATAATATTATTGTCACTGATTGGTCTGGTGATCTTGCTGGCACTTTTGGTACTGTTTGCTCCTATTAGATATAAGCTGTATGCTAAAAAAAAGGATGACATATGGGCGAAGATGACAGCCAGATGGCTTGGGTTTGTATTATGTTTCAAACTCACTTACGATCAGGATAATGGACTGGTGTACCGATTGCGATTGTTTGGCGGCACACTGTTTGGTTCGGACAAAACTCCGAGTTTCAGACACAAGAAAAATTCAGATGAACTAGAGAACGATGATGCCACTTGTGGACAGACAGATCCATCGGTGGACGTTCAGACGAGATCATCTCAAAATACAAGTCAAAATACAACTCAAAATAACGAAGTGGGAGATGGTCCTGGCCAGGTATTGACAGAAAAGTTTCCATCAGCTGATCCGGAAGATAGTGAGTTCTTGTTGGAAGATAAGGAGTTTGAACAAAGAACTGAGGGTGATGGAGAAAAATTACGAGAAAATATTTGGGGAAGAATAGGCAGGAAAATCGATTCTATATTCAAGAAGATCGCTGAGAAATACAGAAGTGCTGCAGAGAAATTTGCAAGTCTTAAAAAGAAAAAAGATGGCTATACTAAGCTTATGAATAATGTAAGGACCAAAGAGGCTCTTAGGGTTGTGAAAACCGAACTTATGGCACTGCTCAAACATCTAAAACCGTCAAAACTCAAAGGACAACTGACGTATGGAACCGGAGATCCGGCATCAACAGGGCAGCATCTTGGAATTATGAGCGCTTTTTTTCCATTGTATTATGACAATATAGACATAACTCCGGATTTTGAAAATAAGATTCTGGAGGGCGATGTCATGATCAAAGGCAGCATAAGGCTGTGGTCAGTCGGATGGTGTGCACTTAAAGTAATGTGGAACAAAAATGTAAAGATAACAATATCACGTTTTAAGAAGATATCGGGAGGAAATTGATATGGCAAATAATAATATCGAAGGAACACTTGGGGCTCTGTTTAATGGAATGGATGGATTTATTTCATCAAAGTCAGTTGTAGGAGAACCTGTGTACGTAGGTGATACGATAATTATCCCTATTGTGGATGTGAATTTTGGAATGGCGGCAGGAGCATTTAATAAACAGGATGGCAATAAGGCGGCCGGTGGAATAGGTGCGAAGATGAGTCCGTCAGCAGTTCTTGTAATATCCAATGGTAATACGAGACTCGTGAATCTCAAGAATCAGGATGCTGTTACAAAGATCATAGATATGGCTCCGGAGGTTATAGATAAGGTAGTTGGACTTTTCAAAAAAGATAAAACCGAAGAGGAAAAAGCAGTCGATCAGGCTATCGATGAGATGGCAGAGTCGGAAGATATATAGTGAATTATTAAAGAATCACCACATATAATGATAGTAAATCATTATGGTGGTGATTTTTATCTGGCGCAAATATTGTGGCTATGCTTTGTTCTTTACAGCGGTGGGGGTAGTGATAGGGTATTTTATAAGTGGATTTGTGCAATTTCTTGTTATTGTTATACTGCTGCTTTTATCATATATTTTTTCCTGCCGATGACAAAAAAATAAGAGCAATGATTATAAAAATCAATGCTCTTATTTTATCAGAACTGAATCGGTGATATTATGCAAATATTATGCACGCTCGACCTTACCAGATCTTAAGCAAGATGTGCAAACATAAATCTTCTTAGGTGTTCCATCAACAACAGCCTTAACAGCCTTAACATTTGACTTCCACATCTTGTTTGCTCTTCTATGAGAGTGGCTCACTTTGATACCGAAATGAGCACCTTTATCACAAATTGAACATTTTGCCATAATAGCACCTCCTTCAATGATTAAACTATTTGATTAAACTAATTGAATAAACAAACTTACCTCTTAAGTTCACAACAAAACTTATAATAGCAGATTGTTTTCTTATATGCAAGCAAAAAATTTATTTTAATTAAAAAATATTTGGTAAAATGATGCATTTCTTGAAATTTTGTTTATCTATGATATAATTTAAAAATAACTATGTATTTAACTCGGTGGAAAGGAGTTAGGCCATGAAAGAATATATAAATGGAGATAACGGAAAAGTAAGCATAGATGAGAATGTGGTGGCTCAGGTAGCCGGACTTACAGCCCTTGACTGTTTTGGAATTGTAGGAATGGGCATAGTAAGTGTAAAAGATGGAATAGTCAAGCAGCTCCGCAGAGACAACGTTTCTAAGGGCGTGAATGTCAAGTTCGATGAGAAAGGCGATATAATCATAGAATTCCATATTGTAGTTGCTTATGGCGTCAGCATAAAGGCTGTCACAGATAACCTTATGCAGTCAGTAAAATATAAAGTAGAAGATTTTACTTCATTGAAGGTGCGTCAGATCAATGTGTTTGTTGAGGATGTAAAAGTCATGGATTAGATTGCAGAATGTGAATTAGATCATGAATATATTATATAGATAGTTTATTAGTTTGGAGGATACAGAGACGTGAGTAATACGATTGATGCACTTGCGCTTAAAAAAGCATTTATTGCCGGTGCAAATAACCTGGATAAGAACAAAGAATATATTAATGAATTGAATGTGTTCCCTGTGCCTGATGGAGATACTGGAACGAATATGACATTGACTATATTATCAGCTGTCAAAGAGGTTGAGGCTACGCCGGACGATATGAAGTCCATAGCAAAAGCGATGTCAACAGGATCTCTCCGAGGAGCTAGAGGTAATTCAGGAGTTATATTATCCCAGTTGTTGAGAGGATTCAGTAAGAAAATTCAGGACAGCAGAACGATAGATGTACACGTTATAGCTGATGCTTTTCAGAAGGCTGTTGAGACTGCATATAAAGCAGTCATGAAGCCTAAGGAGGGAACTATTCTTACTGTTGCAAAAGGAGTGGCAACCAAGGCTAGAGAGTGTGCAGATGCCGACATGTCACTTTCTCAGTTTTGTGATGAAGTTATAGAATATGGAGATGCCGTGCTTGATTCAACACCAGAGATGCTTCCGGTACTAAAAGAGGCAGGCGTGGTAGATTCAGGCGGTCAGGGGCTTATGGTTGTACTCAAGGGCGCAGTGGATTGTCTTATGGGCCGCGTTACAGTGGAACTCAATAAGAATACCGGTTCTGTGAATGTGAAGAAGTCGGGGGTCGGCGCTGGCAATGACGAGATATCGACAGCGGATATAAAATTTGGATACTGTACGGAATTTATCATAAATCTTGAAAAGCCATACGGTGAGGCGGAGGAAGAAGACCTCAAGAACTTTCTGGAATCTATAGGAGACTCTATAGTATGTGTATCTCTTGATGATATAGTAAAGATACATGTCCATACCAATCATCCGGGACAGGCATTTGAGAAGGGACTGACCCTCGGTTATCTCACAAATATGAAGATTGATAATATGCGTATAGAGCACAATGAACGTGTTATCAGCCAGTCAGAGCGTGACGAGGCTGAAAAACAGGAAGAGGAGAGACAACACAGGAAGACAGCTGTGACTGAACCACGCAAGAAGTATGGATTTATCACAGTGTCCATGGGAGATGGCTTGAAAAAGTTGTTTGAGGAGCTTGGTGCTGATCATGTCATTGAAGGTGGGCAGACCATGAATCCAAGTACAGAGGATATGCTCAATGCTATAGATGGTGTCAATGCTGATAATATATTCATACTTCCGAACAATAAGAATGTTGTGCTTGCTGCAAATCAGGCTGCGACTTTGTGCGAAGATAAGAATATAATAGTGGTACCTACTGCTAATGCACCACAGGGGATAAGTGCTATGATAGCATTCGATAGCACAGAGGGTGTTCAGGAGAACAAGTCATCTATGAAATCTGCAGTCAAGAACGTGAAGAGTGGACAGGTGACATACTCTGTCAGAGATACCTCGATAGATGGCAAGGCTATCAAAGAAGGTGATATCATGGGTATCGGTGATAAGGGACTTGTGAGTGTTGGAAATGACATTGAGCAGGTGACATTTGACCTTATCGCAGATGCGGCAGATGATGACTCTGAAGTTATCAGTATTTACAGTGGTGTGGATGTGTCAGAGGAACAGGCTAAAAAATTGGCCGATAGAGTTGAGGAGGCATATCCGGATATTGATGTTCAGTATTATTATGGAGGACAACCTATATATTATTATATAGTTTCAGTTGAATAGCATTTACAGTATGCAGATGATGCATCTGTTTTGAGGTGGATTATGGTACTTGGCGACTCAGTTAAAACGATAAAAGGAATAGGCGACAAGACTGCCGGAATGATGGCAAAACTTGGGATAAATACAATCTCGGATTTGCTTAAGTATTATCCGAGAACATATATATCCTATGAAGATCCGGTTGATGTAGGTGATCTGCAGACGGGCATGAGGCAGTCTGTAAGAGCCGTTATCAACAGCAGAGTTGAAGTAAGAAAAGTCAGGGGACTTACCATATCCATTGTCTATGCAAAAGATTATTCAGGGACAATTAAGCTGATGTGGTTTAATTGTCCTTTTTTGCGTAATTTCTTTCATATAGGTCAGGAATTTGTCTTTTCCGGGGAAGTGTCGTGTAATGGCAATGTGATAACCATGACGCAGCCGGAATATTACACTCCTGACAAATATCAGACACTTTCACATGTGTGGCAGCCCGTATACACGGTGTCGCCGGGGATTACGTCAAAGACGATTCAAAAGGCTGTTAGGAATTCTCTTCCGGTGACATCTGAAATCGTCGATTATCTTCCTGAGAATGTGCTGTCAGACTATGGAATCATGGCTTTGCCGGATGCGGTTTCATCTATTCATTTCCCTATGGATGAACAGATATTGAAAAAGGCAATAAAGAGAATTGCTTTTGATGAGTTCTATAGTTTTATATCGGATATGCACAGACTTAAAAGTGATAACGCCGGGTATGAAAATGAATGTGTGATATCGTGTGATGATGAAGTGAGGCAGTTTATTCAAAATCTCAGCTTTAAGCTTACGAATGCTCAGATGAATGCGGTTCGTGATATGCTGGATGACATGTCATCGAATCATGTTATGAACAGATTGGTTCAGGGTGATGTCGGATCGGGAAAAACCATTGTCGCTGCTGTGGGGCTGTATGCCGCGGCAGTCTGTGGCTGGCAGGGAGTTATAATGGCACCTACGGAGGTGCTGGCCGTTCAACACTATAAAGAGCTTCAGGCACAGTTTGCTCCGTATGGAATATCTGTTGGCTTGCTCACCGGTTCGATGACTTCCAAGGATAAAAGAAACATGTATAGAGATATAAAAAATGGCGATGTTTCTGTCATAGTTGGCACACATGCGCTCATACAGGATAAGGTGGAGTATAACAATCTGGGCCTTGTTGTCACTGATGAACAGCATAGATTTGGTGTGAAACAAAGGGAAAAGCTGGCAGAGAAGGGCGGACATCCACATACGCTTGTCATGAGTGCGACTCCTATACCTAGAACACTGGCTATCATAATGTATGGTGATCTGGATATATCAGTTATAGATGAACTTCCAGCTGGAAGAATCCCGATCAAAAATTGTGTGGTGGATGACAGCTATAGGAGGACTGCTCAAGGCTTTATTATGCGAGAAGTGAATCAGGGACATCAGGTGTATATCGTGTGTCCTATGGTTGAAG
>USSH01000071.1 GCA_900557435.1 uncultured Coprococcus sp.
GTCCGGAACATCGCTTCATACTCCTTCGGCAGCTTCACATCCAGCTCGCCATTCTCATCTGCCACGACCTCATGTGGTACACAGAAGGCACCGCCCCAATACCATTCTCCGGTATCGCTGCGTTCGGCACGATCATGTGCCCAGGCAAAGTAGAACCGTCTGCCGTTATCATCCTGCATTGACTTTGCAGCGTAGAACCGTCTGCCGCCGATTCCATCTTTCTTTGGCTTTCTCCATGGGCCAAATGGGGACTTGGATACCCGATAAATCGTATTACCAAACTCTGAGAATCTGGAATAAGACAGATACCAGGTGTCACCGATCTTATACATCTCACAGCACTCCGGACAGTTCGTATGTCCCGGTGAGTAAATCGGTCCGTAATATTCCCAGTTGACAAGATCCTTTGATCTGTAGAGAACTATACAGCCCCTTCTGGTTATCGGCATATCCAGTCTTCTAGCTGAAATGAGGATCCAGTAACATTTGTCCTCCTCATTATAGAAGACATATGGATCTCTCCAGTCAAGTTTCTCGTAAAGCTCTATCATAGGTGTGATGACCGGATTGGCAGCATCCTTCACCCATGTGATTCCATCCTCACTTGTTGCATGACATATGGTCTGCTGATACTCTGCGGTGAGGCAATAGCCTGTATAGAATGCATGGTATTTGCCCTCGCCGTATATAACTGAGCCTGTCCACACTCCTGATGCATCTGGCTCGTCGCCCTCTCCAGGATAGAGTGCTGTAGGAAGCTCCTCCCAGTGTACCAGATCCTCTGATACACTGTGGCTCCATGTGGTTCTGAGTCTTGCCGGGTACACTGTCGTTCCCAGAGGGGAAGTCAGTGAGAATATATGATATTTGCCCTCGTGGTAGAAAGGTATTGCATCTCCCGTGGAATCCGCGAAGGACATCTTTCTAAAAATCTCCATATTACTAATCCTTTCTATTCTATTGTTAAATTTGTTAAATCGCTGATTGCCTGATATTTCTGTCATAATCAACTAGTTTGATGCCAGTTTCTTCTTCTTGAGAAGTTCAAGCTTGCCCTTCTGTCCGTCAAGGAGTACCGCACATGCGATGATAAGGCCCTTGATGATGAGCTGCCAGTATGATGACACTCCTATAAGGTTAAGTCCATTTGAGATGATTCCGATGACCATGGCACCAAATACGGTTCCACTGATCCTTCCTTTACCACCTGTCATGGATGTTCCGCCAAGTACGCAGGCTGCGATGGCATCAAGCTCGTATCCGCTTCCTACTGAAGGCTGGCCTGAGTACATTCTTGAACAAAGTACAAGTCCTGCAAATGCTGAGAGAAGTCCTGATATTGTAAATACTATGATCTCTATCTTCTTGATAGGTACACCTGAAAGCCTTGCAGCCTCACGGTTACCACCTATCGCATATACATATGTTCCAAACTTTGTCTTGCTGAGGATAAAACTGAATAATATGATGAGCACTACCATGTACACTACAGGGAGTGGGATCACATTGAACAGGTATCCTGTTCCGATCTCGATGAAGAGCTTGTTGGTGATACGTGTTGACTGTCCACCTGTGTAGACATAAGCTATACCACTTGCTATGTTCATCATGGCCATTGTGATGATGAATGCAGGCACCTTGAAGTTGGCAACTATAAAACCACTTATAAAGCCTGCTGCTGTACCAACCAGAAGTCCTGCTACTATGGCAACGCCGAGAGGGAGTCCCTGGTTAACTATAAATCCTACGGTCAGTGTTCCCGACATGGCTACTATCGATCCAACTGACAAGTCAATGTGTCCAAGTATGATTATCAGTGTCATTCCAAGTGCTATGTATGTGTTGATCGATATCTGTCTAAGCACTGATATGATGTTGTTGGTTGTGAGGAATTTATCTGTGGCAAGTGCTACGGCCACACACATGATTATCAAAACCACTATGATTCCTATGTTGCCCTTGACTATGGATGTCAGGGGATTGTTCTTCAATATAGAAGTTGCTTTTGAATTCTTCTTTATCTCCTTATTTGTCTCGCCCATATTATTCGATACCTCCTGCAGCGTATTTCATTATCTCTTCCTGTGAAAGCTCGTCCTTTGACAGTTTCTTAACAAGTCTTCCGGCTCTCACAACACACACGTTATCGCACATGTTGATGATCTCAGGAAGCTCACTGGATACCATGATTATCGCTATGCCTTCCTTTGCCAGTTCATTGATTACTGTATATATCTCAAACTTTGCATTTACGTCAACACCTCTGGTTGGCTCATCCAGAATGAGCACATCAGGCTTGGTTGCAAGCCATTTGCCCAGAACCACCTTCTGCTGGTTTCCGCCTGACAGGCTGCCCGCCTCAATCTCAGGCGATGCCGCCTTTATCCTCAGTCTCTGTGAATAATGGTCAATTACCTCGCCTCGTTTTCTCTCACTTATAGCGATTCCATTCATATAGAATCTGAGGGATGAAAGTGTGAGGTTAAATGCCACGCTGTTGCCAAGTACAAGGCCCTGTTTCTTTCTGTCCTCCGGAACCAGTGCTATGCCTGCCTTGATAGCCTGCATTGGATTCTTGAAGTGAACCGGCTTTCCTCCGAGTATCACCTCTCCCGATGTGAGCCGTGTTGCGCCAAATATCGCCTCCATGATCTCACTTCGTCCAGCACCTACCAAACCTGAGAATCCCAAAATCTCGCCCTTATGTACTGAAAAACTTATATCTTCAAAGACACCTGTCTGAGAAAGATTCTTTACCTCCAGAGCAGTCTCCGCTTTGTCCATGTCACAGTAATCTCTGGCATAAAAACTCTCCAGATCTCTTCCTACCATCATTGCCACCAGCTCGTTCGGGTTGGTCTCAGATGTCTTTTTTGTTCCTACGTATGCACCATCCCTGATGACGGTAACTCTGTCAGATATTCTGAAGAGCTCCTCCATTCTGTGAGAGATGTAGATTATACTTACCTTTTTCTTTCTGAGATTCTCAATAATCTCAAATAACTGCTCAACCTCCTCATTTGAAAGTGATGAGGTTGGCTCATCCATAACTATTATCTTGCCGTTGAATGAGACCGCTTTAACGATCTCCACCATCTGCTGCTGTGCGATGGTCAGATTTTCTACTATAGTGTCTGCTTTTATATTCACACCGAGGGATGATATCATCTCCTCTGCTCTTCTGTTCATCTCTGCAAAGTCCAATGTTCCAAGCTTTGTCCTTATCTCTCTGCCGAGAAACAGGTTCTGTGCCACCGAAAGATATGGAACAAGTACGATCTCCTGATGTATTATTCCTATACCATTTTCTCTGGCAGCCGGAACTCCGTTGATCTTTACCTCCTTGCCATTTACCTTGATGACTCCGCTGTCGGGCTGGTAAATTCCTCCGAGGACCTTGATCAGTGTGGACTTTCCTGCACCGTTCTCACCGAGCAGTGCATGTACCTCTCCCAGTTCAAGGGAAAAGTCGATGCCACTTAAAGCATATATTCCTGAGAAGCTTTTCTTTATCCCTATCATTTCCAGAACTGTCTGTCCCATATTAAACCTCCAAGTTTCTATATCAGATCATTTGTTGTCTTGCTGTCATTTTTCGGGATTACGGCCGGAGATCTCAGATCCCCGGTCTCTCCCGTGTTATATGCATCTACGTTGTGTCATATCCGCCAAGTCCGGGGGGCACCCCGCACTATTATGTCCGGATCAGATCCGGCTTTACTGCCAGTCGTTAACTGTCTTCTCTGCCTCATCCTTGAGTACAAGGTGTGAATCAAGATATACCTTCTTCTCGTCGATGGTCGTATCTCCGCCTACATACTTCTGTGCTGCGTTGAATGCATACTCTGCAATCTGTACAGGAACCTGACATGCAACTGCTGTGAACTCACCGTCAATGAGTGCCTGCTTGCCATCTGGTGAAGCATCAATACTGTACACACCGATCTTGCCTGTCTTGTTGGCTGCCTTAACTGCTGCTGCAGCACCAAGTGCTGAAGGATCATTGATACAGAAGAATGCCTGAAGATCTGTGTTTGCTGTGATGATATCCTCTGCAAGGCTCATTGATGCATCAAGTGCAGCCTCGCCATCCTGCTGTGCCACGATATTGAACTTGTCCTTGTTGTCACCGAGTCCGTCGAGGAAACCATTTACACGATCTACACAGCTCTCATTTGATGGGAAATCAAGGATCGCAATGTCTGCTCCATCCGGATAATCCTTAGCCATCTGCTCACCTACAAGCTGTCCTGCCATGTAAGCATTTGTTCCAACGAACTGTGTTATAAAGTTCTCTATGTCATCCTCGATAACTGCTGTATCTACATTGAAGATTGGGATTCCTGCATCTTTGATCTCTGCAAGACCAGATGTGATACCTGCTGAATCAACCGGGATGATGAACACTGCATCGTATCCACTGTTTGCCACGTCTGACAACTGGCTGAGCTGTGTGTTCAGATCGTAGTCAGGATCAAGACATGTATATGATATTCCGTTCGCATCACAGAGTTCCTTGAGCTTTGCATCGATCGAACTCTGGAATGTGTTGTTGAGTGTGTTTGTACAGAATGCAAATGACAGGTCGGATGACTTCGTGCTCTCCTGCTTTGTACCTGATTCAGATGAACCGCTGTCCGATGCGCCTCCTGCTCCTGATCCACAACCTGCCAGTAAACTAAGTGACATGCACAGGCATGCTCCAACTGCTAATAACTTCTTAATCTTTCTCATAATTTTTACCTCCAATATCATATATTTCATTTTTGCTAACTCGTTGTCGAAAAACTGTTATTAACCGGTTTTATTTACGTAAATTTATAACTGTTTTTCGTCCCTTGTATGTTTAGATGATATATCTTTTGTCTGTTATTGTCAATAATCAGTGTTTTATTTATTGTTTATTCGTCACTATGCACAAATAATATTCATTTACATTATATGGTTCGCAAGTCTTTTTCTTGTTTTTACGTAAATATTTTATAGAATGTCATACTTTTAGGATTTGCAGTGTATGATTGACACCAGTTACTTGTCACCTTGGCTCTTGTCATTTTATCCATTGTCATCCGGCACCACTTCTCAGGAATTTTCTCTTTTGGGTGCGATCCCGGTAACCCGGGCACAAAATTGTATCCTTTGGACCTTCTCAGGCGAAAAAGATACAATATTCCGAAGTCTTGTATCTAAACACAAAAAAACCGCCAGAAAGATATAATTTTCTCTCTGACGGATTTTTTATAAATAAAAAGATACAAATTCTAACTCTGTCTAGCACAGACTAACACGCAAACTAACAAAAGATGTCATATCACCCAAGTCTGTCCGGCATGGACTCATGAAAGATTTCCTTCCATGCAAGCCTGAGCTGTTTCGGCTCGACCTGATACGGCTGAACTCCCACATACTTTGGAAGCTGTTCTTCACTTACCAGGGACTTGGCAACGACTGCCGCGGCCGCTCTTCCCTGCTCATATGGTCTCTGCGTACTAAGTCCCTTGACTATTCCTTCTTCCATACACCGGGCTATACCATGGTCAAGATCAGTTGTGAACACTGCCACATCCTCCCTGCCAAGCTCCTTTAGTGCCTTTATAACCAGAAGTGCCGGGCGATCCCAGCTTACATACATTGCCTCAATTTCAGGATTGGCAGTTATCACGTCCTTGGCTACCTGATATGCATTAGATATCTCTCCAAAACTCCTGATCGTCACTATGTCGATATCCGGGTAACTGTCCTTTATTATTCTCTCGGCGGCGGTATCCCTGACTCTTGTTCCGTAGAATGCCGCACCGTGGATGATGAATCCAACCTTCTTTTTCTTGTTCTCCTTGCAGTATTCTCCCAGCATCCTTCCAGTGTTCGTTCCATTCTCCGACTCATTTACTGACACACAGGATACATAACTGTTCTTGGACATTCCCTCTGGAACATTGCTTATAAATACCAGTTTTGACACCTTGGAGAGTTCCTGAAACTTCTCTCTGGTACGATTGTCATCCGCCGGGATAGCGATCACCGCATCCGGTTTCTGAAGTCTTATGCCATCAAGCTGTGCATTCTGCAGTTCCGAGTCAAAATGTGCATCCATAACTGATACAACATCTATCCCAAACTGTTCAAGCTCCTCCCGGATCCCCTTCTCATGCAATTCTGCCCATGACGTTCCGGTATAGTGGAAAGAGATCGCAACCCTGAAATGTCCTGCCTTTAGTCTGTGTTTCTCTTCTTTTGTCAGCACAACCGAATCTGGTGCTGCCGCTTTATCTCCAAATGGTCCATTGTCAAGCATCTTTGTGGATTTTCTGACTACAAGCTCTACATCTGCATAACAGTCATGCGATATGGCAACTCCCGTATTGATCTTCTCAAACAACATCCCAACAGCCTTGGCGCTTAGCCCCTTCACATCTCTTCTCAGTATCGTAAGAGGTGGATAAGTAAGTTCAGACCAGCTCTCATCGCCAAATCCAACCACAGATATCTCTCCCGGACAATCGATTCCCATATCTCTCAGTGTCTTCATAAGATAAAGAGTTATTCTGTTGCCCCCCGCAAGTACAGCAGTCGGCCTGTATCTGCGCAGGGCTTTCTGAATAGCCAGCATACAGTCATCCTCTCCATTTTCCAACGTCACATCAACAATGTTTGCATCGTTTGTGTTTATATTGTATTTCTCCAGAGCACTCAGGAAACCTTTTGTCCTCTCATCCCTGGTGGTACTGTCCGTACTCTCTCTGAAGAACAAAACATTTTTGTGTCCACTCGCAAGCAGATAATCTGCGCCCTTAAATATAGCCTCACGGTCTCGGAACTCAACTGAGTCTATCCCTGATCCAAGTATATTTCTCTCCACGCAGACAAATGGAACACCTGACTGTATGAGTTTTGTGTAGTTAGATGCCACATCGCTCACCGGCGCATGTATGATACCGGCAACCTTCTTGTTCACCAGAAGTCCGGCAAGCACCTGCGCCTCCTCCTTGAGATCATTATCTGTTATCGCCACAAGGAACTGATATCCCTGCACACTGACAAGCTGTTTCACATAAGCTACCATATCTCTGTATATCGTACTTTCAATGTTTGGAATGACTGCAACTATCGTGGACTCCCGGCCAACCAGCAGTTTTCTCTCCTTATCAGCTATCTTATTCTGGTATCCCGTCTCTACAATGATCTTCTCTATCTTATCCACAAGCTCAGGCCTTACATACCTTGTCCTGTTTATAACATGTGATACCGTGGCTATTGACACCCCGGCCATCTCCGCTATTTCTTTTATTGTAACCTTGCTTTTACTCATACAGTATCCTTTCTCCCTTGTAAGCCACATACATCAGTTCTGCCAATTGATATTCTCCCCCTGGATAAGCGGATATCTGGCAAGCGAGCTGCCATCCAGATCCTCTCTGTTCATATCAACAGCATTTATCTGGTGTCCCTCATAGGTATTGTAATAGTATATACCCTTATCGGCATTACAGCACGAAGTATATATGGTTATCTCATATTTGTCAGATGCAACCTCGCAGCAGCCCCTCTGCTGGTCCACAGAGCCAAGTATATGGAAAAACTGACTCACGCTCTCAGCCTCTGAATCCGCAGACATACTGTTCTGTTTTACAAATGCCACCCTGGCAAATCTCGACGTGGACGACAGATCCCCAGGAAGTCCTATTGCCCCCATGCCACGGCTGTAAGTATTCAGTCCCACCTCCGGTGCAAATGTGTTCACCGGCTGCTTTGGTGACAGTCCCATATACTGATTGAGCAGGAACATCTGCTGTGGAAATGGAGGGTTATTGGTCAACACGCCAACCGGATTCTCATACACATGCAGTCCGTCAGCCATGCACTCCACAGTTATAGCCCCATTTCTGTCAGCAATGATCCAGTGGAGCTGCGCTGTAGGCAGCTGCTCGGAAAATGGTGTTCCTGTCAGGTTTATCCTGTCCAAAGCCACTCTCGCCTCACCTACACTGGCACAGTTTCCGAGTATCCACGGAATGAACTCGTACTGGGCAACATTGTCCCTGTCACCGCTCTCATCCACTTCCTGATACGCGGCATTTCCAACGAAATTCAGGCCTGCCATTCCAAGCCCCTTCTCATTTATAGCATCATAGTAGAGAGGATAGTCACCTGCCACATGTGCCATGCCTATCATGGCATAATGGCTTTCCTTCCTGCCCATATATCTGAATTCAAACGGATAATTTCTCGGAGTCACGGTGATCTCATCGCCGTACGAGAATTCATAATCAAGTGTTCTTCCAAAATAGAAATCCTTTGTCTTATATGTCGCTGCTGTACACATATTTGTCTCCTTCCAAATCTCTGCAGATAATCTATATCGTCAGCTCAAAGCCATAACAGCTCTTTTCAAATCCATAGTGCTCATAGAATCCATGTGCCCCTGTCCTCGGAAGTCCGGAATCAAGAGTGATGGCCTTACATCCCCTCTGCTTTGCAAGCTTCTTTACATGATCCAGGAGTGCCACACCATATCCCTTGTCGCGGTCCTCCTCTCTTGTTATGAGGCTTGACACATAGCATGTGAGCCCCGACATCCAGAATGTATTGAAATAGTCTCCATGACACATGCCTCTGCAAATGCCTTCATCCCATAATAAAAACGCAAAGCTGCGCTCGTCATCTATGACGTCTATATATACTTTGCGTATTTCTTCCCTGTCATATGTATTATATGTCCATAATTTTTCTATAAAATCAAATACAATATCAAAATCCTCTGCTGTTGCTTTTCTGATCTCCATAATTATATTCTCCTTTCCATTGAACACCAGCCATGCAAAATTTGCCTTCGGCAAATGGCTGGCGCTACATGTCAAGTTTTCACAGAAAACTTGACACATCCCCGTCGAACCTCAGTCCGCTTAAACTGACTTTGCACTATCAACTAAGTTACAGCCGATGCTTACATTATAGAATATCAAAGTGATTATTAACAGACCACCACCCATAAATTTATTATAAAATATCCCGATAAAAAGTGAGGAGGCAGATACGCACAATGCTGTATCTGCCTCCTCACTTTTATATCTTCGTCTCCACATCCGGGAATTCAAGTACTATCTCGAATCCATTCTGCCACTTTGAATTTGCCGTCACTGTGATACCCAGATCATGCGCCATCTCACTGACAAGATACAGTCCCATGCCCGTTGCATGCTTCCTGTTCTCACCCGAATCACCCGTGACACCCTTCTCGAATATGTATGGCATGTCACAGCTCTTTACACCTATGCCATTGTCACTCACGGACAGCAGCTTTTTGTCACCCGCCGTCCAGAAGTCAAATGATATCTCCGGCTGTTCATTTGTGTATTTCATGGAATTGCTCACAAGCTGACCGAGTATAAACTGCAATCCCCTGCGGTCACTGTACACTGCTCCGTTCTCAAGACATTTTCTGACCCGTATGCCCTTCTCCTCAAGCAGGGATCTGTAGTCAGCTATCACCTCATCCACGCATCCTTCCACATCTATGCTCTCCATGAGATAATCCTTGGAATCGCTTTTCAGTCTGGCGTAGTAGAGCATCTGATCCACATAGTTCTGCATCTGGCTGGTCACATTGTCCATCTTTGTCACGACATTATGCGGCAACTCATCTCGCCTGTTGTCCACCACAAATGTCAGCAGAGATATGGGCGTTTTGATTTCATGCGCCCAGTTCTCAACATACTCCTGATAATCCCTGAGTTGTCTGCCACTCTGCATCACTGAATCTCTCAGATCGTGAAGCTCCTCCGACAGCACGCTCACATATTCCTGTTCAGAAGCCCCGCACAGGCTCCTCATTTCTATCTCGCTCTGTTCATCCGGGGCAGTGACAAATCTCCTGAGCGCCTCAATTTTCTCCCGGTCTTTTCCAGCGCCCATCACACCCGAACATCGATCACTGCCGACACG
>USSH01000072.1 GCA_900557435.1 uncultured Coprococcus sp.
AGTACTTAACCGTTTTTGTATAGAGGGAAGGTGTCACATCAATTGTAACCCTACAAAATATGGCAGAAACTTGAAAATTTAATCTTGACAAATTTACTAGGAAAGCGCATTATAGTTACAGAAATAAGATAAACCGTTGATCAAGAGGAGTAGCGGCATATAACATGTTCAGAGAGTTGCAGGTGGTGTGATTGCAGCGATGGGAGTGCAGGTGAATGGACTTGTGAGGGCGAACCGAAAGATTTGAGAATTATATTGATGATCAAGTAGGGGAGACGGAGACCTACCGTTATAGAAGGTACATATATGGTTGTATATGGTCGAGGGCATCGATATATATAAATATATATAAATTATTTATATATATTTTTTTTATTTATTGATGAAATTAGGTGGCACCGCAGGAGATTAGATTTCTTGTCCTAATGTTAGTAGGATAAGGAATTTTTTTTATGTCCTGTGGTGCTTTTTTTAGTTTTCAGAAAGACATGTGACATTTGACAGATCCTTTGACGACAGCCTGAAAGACATATGCGAAAGAGATGAGCACAGGGAAATTTCTTGAATGCAGGATAGTGTTCAAAAACAAGGAGGATGAGACATGATAAGACCAGAACTTAGCGATGCAAAGAAATATGCGGCGGACGGATATAGGATGGTTCCGGTGTGCTGCGAGATGTTATCGGATGTGATCACACCTATCAACTTACTCAGAAAGCTGAAGGCGGCAAATGAGCACTGTTACATACTTGAGAGCGTGGAGAATCAGGAGGTGTGGGGACGATACACATTTCTTGGTTACAATCCGAAGCTTGATGTCACATGCATGAATGGGCACATACAGCTCAAGGATATAGATGGAAATGTGATAAAGGAAGCAGATGACATTCATCCTGAGGTATTCATCAGAGAGATACTTAAGGATTACAGGAGTCCGAAGATAGAAGAACTTCCAACGTTTACAGGCGGGTTTGTCGGTTATTTCTCATATGACTATATAAAGTACAGTGAGAAGAAGCTTGTGATCGATGCCGAGGACGATGAGGGCTTCCAGGATCTGGACCTCATGCTCTTCGACAAGGTCATTGCATTTGACAATTTCAAGTCAAAGCTGATCCTCATTGCAAATGCCGACACATCCGATATAGAAGCCGGATATGCAAATGCACTTGCTGACATAGAAGATATGAAGAAACTAATCCTCGATGGAGAGATGGCTGAGATAGAGCCGGTTAAGATGAAGAGTGATTTCAAGCCTCTGTTCAATAAAGAAAAATATTGCAGCATGGTCGAGAGGGCAAAGAAGTACATATTCGAGGGAGATATCTTCCAGGTGGTTCTGTCCAACAGACTTGAGGCTGAGATGGAGGGCTCACTGTTCAATACGTACAGGGTCCTCAGAAGCACAAACCCTTCGCCGTATATGTTCTACTTCAGCGGAGATCAGATAGAGGTTGCGGGAGCGTCACCTGAGACATTGGTAAAGCTTGAGAATGGTGTGCTTCACACATTTCCTCTTGCTGGAACGAGACCGAGGGGAAAGACAAAGGAAGAGGATATGAGACTTGAAGCCGGACTCATGGCGGACGAGAAGGAGCTGGCGGAGCACAACATGCTGGTGGATCTCGGAAGAAATGATCTTGGCAAGATAAGCAAGTTCGGAACTGTTGAGGTTGAGCAGTACATGAAGGTCCAGAGGTACTCACATGTAATGCACATCGGGTCAACGGTCAGAGGAGAGATCGATGACAGCAGGTATGATGAGCTGTCTGCCGTGGATGCGGTACTTCCAGCAGGAACCCTCTCGGGAGCACCGAAGATCAGGGCGTGTCAGATCATCAATGAGCTGGAGGACAACAAGAGAGGAATATATGGCGGTGCCATAGGATACATAGATTTCACAGGGAATCTTGATACATGTATAGCCATAAGGATCGCGTACAAAAAGGGTGATAAGGTATTTGTCAGATCAGGAGCAGGAATCGTTGCAGACAGTGTTCCGGCAAATGAGTTCCAGGAATGTATCAACAAGGCAAAGGCGGTTACGACAGCTCTCACAATGAGCCAGGACATATCATAAGGAGGACCCGCTTGCGGGAGATTCCTTATGATAATGCGTGCGCCGCGCGGAGCGCCTTTCATGCGCATGCACAATACATATAAGGAGGACAAAATAAATGACAATACTTATAGATAATTATGACAGCTTCTCCTACAACCTGTATCAGCTTGTGGGGGCAATAAATCCGGATATAAAGGTCATAAGAAACGACGAATACACCTGTGAGGAGATCGAGGCTATGAATCCGGATCACATAATCATCTCGCCGGGTCCCGGAAGACCTTCGGATGCGGGAATGTGTGAGGATGCGGTGAGATATTTCGCAGGCAAGGTACCAATCCTCGGCGTGTGTCTCGGACATCAGGCAATTTGTGAGACATATGGTGCGACAGTCACATATGCAAAGAAACTTATGCATGGAAAGATGTCGCTGGTTGATGTGGATCTGAACTGCAGATTGTTCAGGGGACTTCAGAGCAAGATACAGGTTGCCAGATATCATTCACTGGCAGCAGCGGATGAGAATTTCCCTGAGTGTCTGGAGGTCACAGCCAGAACAGAGGATGGAGAGATCATGGCAGTGAAATACAGGGATTATGAGGTGTACGGAGTTCAGTTCCATCCGGAGTCGATATTGACACCGAAGGGCAAGATAATGCTCAGGAATTTTTTAGATATATAAAATAAGGAGGATATGGCGATGATACAGGAAACTCTTAAGAAGGTAGCAGCAGGACAGGATCTTACATACGATGAGGCATATGCCAGCATGGATGAGATATTCAGCGGCCAGGTGCCGGGAGAGACAACGGCGGGATATCTCACAGCGCTTCACATGAAGGGCGAGACACTTGACGAGATAACAGCCAGTGCAAATGGAATGAGAGACCATGCGGAGTCTCTTCCTCATGATGGAATAGATGTTCTTGAGATCGTGGGAACAGGCGGAGATTGTGCGAATTCATTTAACATATCGACAACAAGTGGTATAGTTGCAGCAGCGGCCGGAGTACCGATCGCAAAGCACGGCAATAGAAGCGTATCAAGCAAGAGCGGTGCTGCGGATGTCCTTGAGGCACTTGGTGTAAATATCTCCATACCACCTGAAAAGATGGGCAAGGTTCTCGCTGAGTGCAACATGAGCTTTATGTTTGCCCAGGTTTATCACAAGGCGATGAAATATGCAGGTCCGGTCAGAAAGGCACTTGGAATACCGACAGTATTCAATATCCTTGGACCTCTCACCAACCCGGCAAAGGCTCAGATGCAGATCATGGGAGTATACAAGGAGGAGCTTGTTGATCAGATGGCTCCTGTACTCATCGGCCTTGGCGTAAAGCGAGGACTTGTCGTATACGGACAGGATTGTCTGGATGAGATCTCCATGAGTGCGCCTACAACTGTAGCAGAGATCAAAGATGGCGTGATTACAAAGTACGAGATCAAGCCAGAGGATTTCGGATTTGAGAGATGCAGCAAGGAGGATCTGGTGGGCGGCGGTCCTGAGGAGAATGCACAGATTACCCGCGATATCCTGTCGGGTAAGATCACTGGAGCCAAGAGAAATGCAGTTGTACTGAACGCAGCAGCTTGTATCTACATCGCAGGCAAGGCGGACTCCATAGCAGATGGAATCAAGGTGGCAGAGGACGTGATCGACAGTGGCAAGGCTGCTGAGACGCTTGAGGCATTTGTAAGACTGACAAATGAGTAGATAGGTTTCATCACAGACTATGATAGAAAGTTGCACAGAGAGGTAAGAGATGATATTAGATGAGATAGCGGAAAAGACAAAGGAACGTGTGGCAGAGCAGAAGAAAAAGGTTCCTCTTGAGGAGATGAAGAGGCAGGCACTTGATATAGTTGCCAGGGAGACAGATAACGGCAGCAGCCCATATACAAAGTTCCCATTTAGGGACAATCTGGCGGCGGATGGCATATCGTTTATCTGTGAGGTCAAGAAGGCTTCGCCTTCCAAGGGGCTTATCGCACCGGACTTTCCTTATGTTGAGATCGCAAAGGAATATGAGGTGGCGGGAGCTTCAGCCATATCGGTGCTCACTGAGCCGTTTTATTTTCAGGGAAGCAATCAGTTCCTGATAGACATAAAGAAAGAGGTAAATATACCGCTGCTGAGGAAGGATTTCACAGTTGACGAGTATATGATATATGAGGCAAAGGTCATAGGCGCCTCGGCGGTGCTTTTGATTTGCGCCATACTGGATGACGAGCAGCTTGCATCATACCTGCAGCTTGCACACGAACTTGGAATGTCGGCTCTGGTTGAGGCTCACGATGAGGATGAGGTCAGACGGGCGATAGCCTGCGGAGCTGGAATCATCGGTGTGAACAACAGAGATCTCAGAACATTTACGGTGGACATCATGAACAGCGTCCGTCTCAGAAAGCTGATACCGGATACGGTGCCAGCCACCCATATGGGGACGGAGGTACCTGTCCCCTCCGTCCCTCAGAAGATGGTGTATGTGTCTGAGAGTGGAATCAGGACAAAGGAGGACATAGACAGGCTCAAGGCAAATGGAACGGATGCGGTGCTCATAGGTGAGACTTTTATGAGAAGTCCCGACAAGAAGGGGTTATTTGCGGAGCTGAAGGGCGAGTAAGAAGTATTCAGGCTCATCTGAAAAAGTAATGTAGAGAACGAAATATAATTTGTTTGATTGTTATATATATAGAAGAAACACAATACAAAAGTGTAGAAATACATTTGAAAATATATCTGAGAAGACAGAAACAGGAGGAAGAACATATGTCAAAAGGCAGATTTGGCGTTCACGGCGGCCAGTACATTCCAGAGACTCTGATGAATGCGATGCTGGAGCTGGAGGAGGCTTACAAGAAATATAAGGATGATCCGGAGTTCAACAGAGAACTCACGGAGATGCTCAATGAGTATGCGGGAAGACCTAGCAGACTTTACTATGCAGAGAGAATGACAAAGGATCTGGGCGGTGCAAAGATCTACCTCAAGAGAGAGGATCTGAACCACACAGGAGCGCACAAGATCAACAACGTAATCGGACAGATGCTCCTTGCCAAGAGAATGGGCAAGACAAGAGTTATCGCGGAGACCGGTGCCGGACAGCATGGAGTTGCAACAGCTACAGTTGCAGCCATGATGGGCATGGAGTGCGAGATATACATGGGCGAGGAGGACACGATCAGACAGGCTCTCAACGTGTACAGAATGAGACTTCTAGGTGCAAAGGTTCATCCGGTAAAGACTGGAACAGCCACACTGAAGGATGCTGTATCTGAGGCATTCCGTGAGTGGACAAGCAGAATTGATGATACACACTATGTACTCGGCTCAGTCATGGGACCATATCCTTTCCCTGAGATCGTCCGTGATTTCCAGGCTGTGATCAGTAAAGAGATCAAGGCACAGCTCATGGAGAAGGAGGGAAGACTTCCTGATGTCGTCATGGCATGTGTGGGCGGCGGTTCAAATGCCATCGGAGCTTTCTACGATTTCATACCTGACGAGAGCGTCAGACTGATCGGCTGTGAGGCAGCAGGCAGAGGTGTTGATACATTTGAGACAGCGGCAACTATCGCAACTGGAAAGCTTGGTATATTCCACGGCATGAAGTCCTACTTCTGTCAGGATGAATTTGGCCAGATTGCTCCAGTTTATTCGATCTCAGCGGGACTTGACTACCCGGGAATCGGACCTGAGCACGCATACCTTCACGACATCGGACGTGCAGAGTATGTGGCTATTACAGATGACGAGGCTGTGGATGCATTTGAATATCTGTCAAGGATCGAGGGAATCATACCTGCAATAGAGAGCGCACACGCTGTGGCTTACGCCATGAAGTTGGCACCTACAATGGACAAGGATAAGATAATAGTGATCAATGTATCAGGACGTGGTGATAAGGACGTTGCAGCCATCGCAAGATACAGAGGGGAGGATCTTCATGAGTAATATAGCAAAAGCATTTGAGCATGGAAAAGCATTTATACCATTTGTGACATGTGGCGATCCGTCGCTGGATGTGACAGAGGAGATAGTATACGCAATGGTCGAGGCCGGCGCAGACCTCGTCGAGCTGGGAATCCCGTTCTCAGACCCAACAGCCGAGGGTCCGGTTATTCAGGGCGCAAATATAAGAGCACTGGCAGGCGGCGTGACGACAGACAAGGTATTTGACCTTGTGAGAAAGCTCCGCAAGAAGGTGACAATACCTATGGTGTTCATGACATATGCAAATGTCGTGTTCTCGTACGGTTCGGAGAGATTCATCAGCACATGCAAGGAGATCGGCATAGATGGTCTGATCCTTCCTGACATTCCTTACGAGGAGAAGGATGAGTTTGACGGAATCTGCAAGCAGTATGATGTGGATCTCATTTCACTCATCGCACCTACATCACATGAGAGAATATCCATGATCGCAAATGATGCGAGTGGATTTATATATTGTGTGTCATCACTCGGTGTAACAGGAACAAGAACCAAGATCACCACAGACATAGGAGCCATGGTCGGACTGGTGAAGAAGGCGAAGGACATCCCTTGCGCTGTAGGTTTCGGAATATCCACACCTGAGCAGGCAAAGCAGATGGCGGAGAAGTCAGATGGTGTCATCGTCGGTTCAGCCATCGTCAAGCTGTGCGCCCAGTACGGCAAGGACTGCGTGCCTTATGTGAGAGATTATGTGAAGAGTATGAAGGATGCGATAAGGTAAATGACCCCCCTACGTTTTGGCAACTTTTTGGATTGTTGCCGAAACGTAGGGTGTTTTTGGATATATAGTTTTAAATTAAATAATTTTTGTTATAGTGTTTCTTATTGATTGAACTATAACTTTGTACTCGATATCTTCTACATAAAAATTTTTGTTCTTATAATTATTCCACATGGCATTCATATCTACACTGGAGGAAATGTTATTTAATTCTTCTAGTATAGTATTGTGAGAAAATGGTGTTTCACGTTTTTTACAGGTATTACTAAAAGCATCTCTAAGTATATCGTAAGAGAAATCTTTCATTTGAACAATTTCATATATATCATAAAAATCCCTCATCCTTGTATTGGCTGTGCCACGAGCAATGATTGTTTGTAGTTTTTCTGCTAAAAGAGTTTCGATATTGTACGTATTTAAACAAATTTCTCTATTTTCAAACATTAATTCGTAGTTGTATTCTATTGCATGGGGTGTGATAGCATCGTCTGTTGATACATCAACTTTGATGGGCTGACGAAGTCTATCAAGAGCACCTTCCATATGTAAACGAATCCCGGGATAATCAAAGTCATCCATAATTGTATCTATAGAGATTATTTTGAATGATACGTTATCATCTATAGGAATCTCACATATATCTAAAATGATTCCAACTATGTCATTCTTGGTTAAAGGAAGAGCCTGGACAGTAGTATCGATATCCATGGTTGCTCTGACATTAATTCCAAGTAGTGCAGATACAAGCATCCCACCCTTTAGAATGAAGTTGTTTTTATATTTGGATATGGAAACTCTTTCAAGAAAACGTTCCATAAAAAATATTCTTAGTATCGATTTTGCAACCTTGTCATCACCTTTGGATACATTCCTGACTTTAGCTTTTAACTGTGTTGCGGATTTTATCATAACATTACCTCTATATATTTCATCAATTCGTCTTTCACTTTTAGCTTTTCGGCGTAAAACATAAGCCTCGATAATTCTTTAGATTTGTCGTGCATATATGTTTTCATTGCAGTTTGGAAATGTTGAACATCAATATTTTTTCTGTTTTTAAGCATTTCGCAAATGCATTTTTCTTTATTGTATACTCTGACTAAATTACCCAAATTAGTTTCTTTCTCGATTATACCCAGCTCATATATTTCGGTTTTTTCCTGATGTACAGAAATGCCTTGTTCGCATAATCTTGTTCTGTTGAAATTAGGCGGGATTGTTACATTGATTTCGGAGTACTCTCTATCAATCAAACCATGTAAATATAGTGCTGTCTCTCCAGAAAATACAACTTTGGAGTAATTGTGTTGTAAAATAAACAATTCATCCTCCCATGTACTGGGAGAAATATAGATTCCTTTAGAAACTCTTTCGAGGTTATTTTCTTTTACATATCTTGCAAGATATGTTCGGGATATTCCATTTTTTTGAACATCAGATGTGAATAAATATCCATTACATTTGTTTATGAGTTCGTCCAGTTTTTTGTATTTGTTCATAGGGTATCACCACACTTTCACTTTGCGTTTACTATCGTGTAAACATAATAACATAAATTTACACGATAGTAAACCAAAACATCAAAACTATAAACATGTAATTTAATTAAATTACATTTGACAAAGAGATAAAAACGGAGTATCATACTTATATAAAAATACGTAATTTAACAGAATTACCATAAAATGAGAGGAGGGTGAAATGGAGAAAAAAAGGTTGAACGAGTTGGTTGCGTTCACTATAGGTAAAAACATAACTCGTTTGAAGGACAGCAACGATATGTCTGAGGATCTGTATGTACCAGAAGATTTTAACAAAGACCTTTTGGGGATAAATGAGACATGTGAAGGTATGGGATGTGTGATCAATTTAATAAAGTCAAAAGCTGCACCGCTATCTGTTCAAACACAGAGGAAATGTATCACGTCGAATTTTCTTAAGTGCAGTTTTGATCCTAAAAAATTAGATCCGTGGTTCTTCTGCTACCAATTTAATGAAGGAAGATATTTTGCGCAGCAGATAAGCAAGTATTACCAGGGAAATACACTCAGTGTAAAAAAAATAAACATAAAAAGTGTTGGAGAAGTAAATATACAGTTACCAGATATTCAAAAACAGCGTCTAATAGGAAGCATATACCGACAGGCAATAAGACAAAGATATTTGATGATAGAGCAGGCTGAGGTTATAGCCAACGCTACATTTGAAACACTTAGGAAGATGGAGGAGGATTACTAATGGCAGAAGGAAAAGATTTATTACAGGTATTATGGAGCGGGGCTGATGTCCTGAGAGGAAAGATGGATGCAAATGAATACAAGACATACTTGCTGGGATTGGTTTTCTACAAGTATCTGTCTGATTCGTATCTGTCCAAAGTTTATGATCTATTAAATGATGAAACTCCGGATGATCTTGAAGAGGCACAGGATGAGTATGAGAGTGCCATGAACAGCGATGATGCGAATGATCTTCTTGAAGAACTTCAGGAGTCGTTGAGATATACGCTTGATCCTGATATGACCTACGTCAGCATGCTCAGAGATGTAAAGAACAATAGCTTTAACAGAGAAAAACTGCAGGCGGCTTTTAACAGGATTCAGGAGTCGGATGAGATATTCAATGGATTGTTTGCTGATGTTGATCTGTATTCAAATCGTCTTGGAACAGGGGATCAGAAACAGAGTGCAACGGTTGCGGAAGTTATAAGAGTTCTCGACGGTGCTGACCTGATACATACAAAGGGTGATATCCTTGGAAATGCATACGAGTATCTCATAGGTCAGTTTGCATCGGAGACTGGGAAAAAGGCTGGTGAGTTCTATACCCCACATGGTCCGGCTCAGATATTGTGTAGAATTGCTATGACAGGACAGGAGGATAAGAAGGGACTCCAGGTATATGATCCATGTATGGGTTCTGGATCACTCATGCTTAGCTGTAGAAATTATTCCAGTGAGCCGGAATATATCAAGTATTACGGACAGGAACTTATGCCCTCAACATATAATCTAGCGAGAATGAATATGTTTCTGCATGGCGTACTTCCAGAAAATCAGCATTTGAGAAATGGAGATACACTGGATGCTGACTGGCCAACCGGTTCAATATGCTGAGCCTGGAGGGTAGAT
>USSH01000073.1 GCA_900557435.1 uncultured Coprococcus sp.
GCGGAACACTGGAGGATCTGTCCAGTACCGGCAGGGGTGCAAGCAACATTATTAGGGCATTTCTGAACGATAGCAGCTACGATGAGACGATCATTGAGGACACTCTCTTGAAAGCGGTAAATGAGATCATGAGCCCTGAGGCTGTATTCGAGAGCATACGTGTGCAGCAGGTACAGGATGGCTACGGGAATGTACGGTGGGAGGTGTTTCTCAAGGAGGAGGGCATGAGCCGTTGCCCTTTGTCCCGTATGGGAAGCGGACTCAAGACGATCATTCTGGTGCTGCTCAATCTGCTTGTCATACCGGAGCTGGATGAATATAAGAACAAGAAGATGGTCTATGGCTTCGAGGAGCTTGAGAACAATCTTCACCCCGCCATGCAGAGAAAACTGTTTGAGTATATATATGAATTTGCGGAAATGCATGATGTACAGGTGTTTATCACGACCCATTCGCATGTGGCCATCAATGCATTTTATGACAAGGACGATGCGGGGATATTCCACGTGTACAAGCAGGACGGAAGGGCATTTGTCAAAAGGATAGAGTCGTATCTGGACAAGACCCGGATACTTGATGATCTGGACGTGAAGGCGAGTGATCTGCTCCAGTCAAATGGAATCATATGGGTGGAAGGACCATCAGACAGAGTGTACATAAAGCACTGGCTTGACCTGTATTTCCCGGACCGTTTCGTGGAGGGTGTGCATTATCAGTTTCTGTATTATGGTGGAAGACTGCTGTCACAGTACTCGGCTGAGGAAGTGACTGAGCTCATAAGTGTTATCAAGACCAACAGAAATGCTGTTATTGTGATGGACAGTGATAAGAGAAACAGGAATGCCCGGCTGAATGATACCAAGAAGAGGATCATTGCGGAATTTGATGCCCTTGGAATGATGTCGTGGGTCACTAAGGGCAAGGAGATAGAGAACTATATTCCGAAGACCGCCATAGAGGAGGCGCTGGGAGTCAGCCTGAAAGCGCAGTGCGGACAATATGAGCTTTTCCCTGGTTACATAGAGAAGTATTACAGAGGTTTCGCTGGTAAGAAGGTCAGGTTTGCGAGGGGCGTTGTGGATCACATGACTGAAGAGAACATGGCTGGTATGATGGACGTGAAGAAGCGAGTTACGGAGCTGGCCGAGAGGATCACTGAGTGGAATGGTGGGCAGTCTCACTGATAAAAAAGCTCCTTGAAATCCCCCTCCCATTTCTATATAATTATAGATATATTTTGTTGCGGAATATGAACGGATCAGCCAGGTCGGAAAAGGGCTGAAGTTCAATATCAGGGAGGATGTTACTATGAGGCTGGTTACAAGATCAGATTTTGATGGACTTGCATGCGGAGCGCTTCTGAAGGAAGCCGGAATAATAGATCATTGGAAGTTTGCGCATCCGAAGGATCTCCAGGACGGGCTTGTCGAGGTTACTGAGGATGACTGCCTTGCAAATGTACCATTTGTTGAGGGCTGCGGACTTTGGTTCGATCATCATTCAAGTGAGCATGAGAGACTTGCACTTGAGGGCAGATACAAGGGGGAGAGCCGTATAACTCCATCATGCGCCAGAATAATCTATGAGTATTATGGAGGCCGTGAGAGATTTCCACAGTTTGATGATATGATGGAGGCTGTTGACAAGGTTGATTCAGGTAATCTTACCATTGATGAGGTGCAGAATCCAAAGGGCTGGATACTTATTGGATTCCTTATGGATCCGAGAACGGGCCTGGGAAGATTCAGGAACTTCAACATATCCAATTATCAGCTCATGGAGAAGCTGATAGATGCGTGCAGGACCATGACGACAGATGAGATACTTGCCATGCCGGATATCCAGGAGAGGATAGTCCTCTACAATGAGCAGACAGAGAAGTTCAAGGAGATGGTCAAGGCTCACACTATAGTGGATGGCAATCTTATCATAAGTGACCTTCGTGGTGTAGATCCTATATATACAGGTAATCGTTTTATGATATACAGTATGTATCCTGAGCAGAATGTGTCAGCATGGATAGTAAGCGGACGTGGCGGACAGGGGTGTTCGGCAGCAGTCGGCTATAGCATACTGAACCGCACGGCAACCATGGATGTGGGAAGCCTGATGCTCAAGTATGGCGGCGGTGGACACAGAAAGGTTGGTACATGCCAGTTCAAGGATGAGGAGATGGACACAAGACTTCCTCAGATGCTTGAAGAGCTCAAAGCACAGGCCAATGCCTAGTCAGAGTCTATGATCGGTCTATGGCTACGTTGAATATATGACAAGTCACAAAAGAGAGGAATTATAATGCGATTCCTCTCTTTTTTGTATGAATTGTTCCTGAAATGTAGTAAAATAAAGTCATATTTTGCTGCGTTTCAGGAGGAATGAGTATGAATGAAGTCGTTTTGAAGACATATGTCTTTTTATCAATTATAATAGCCGCCACGGATATTATACTGGCTATGAAATCCATAAAAAAGAATAAGACGACTGGAAGGTTTCTGGGACTTGCCTGCATAGGAGCAGCTATAGTCGATATCAGTTATCTTATCAGTATTATAAGCGATTCGTATATGGCCATGTCCGTCATGTCGAGTATATATTTCGTAAGCATTGATTATATGCTGGTATGTCTGCTCATATTTATTGTTTATTTTACAAAAGGACGTTTTTCAAAGTATGGAAGAGTGGCGATTGGCGTATGCTTTTTTTACTGTCTGTATGAGCTTGTAATATTTGCCATAAACCCATTCAAAAATATAGCGATAGGGTATGTCAGAAGGGACACCGTGATAGCAAAATACAGCTATGACATGAAACCGCTGTATGATATGCATCTGGTTTTTTCATATGCGCTTGTGTGTGTAGTACTCATACTACTTGTAAAGAAACTTTGCAAGATCCCACATGAATATCGTTTGCAGTACAGCAGTGTCATTCTGGGACTTCTTGCGCTCGTTGGGATAAATGCAATATTTCTCTATGTTCCAGGAGCTGAGGTGTACAAACTTCTGGATTATTCTATCTGTGGCTACAGTCTTACATCATATATTTTGTACTGGAGCTGTTTTAATTATTCAACCCATGGAATGCTCAACAAACTAAAGACAAACATATTCGAGAATATAGGTCAGGGAATAGTTTTGTTTGATTATGACAATCATTTGATCCTGCACAATGACAGGGCGGATGATTTCCTTGGAAAGGAACTCCTCTGCAAATGTGAGAATCTGCAGCAGTTTCTTGAGACGTATGATCTGTCCGTTGATCTTGCAGCTGATGACGACAGTTTTTCTCTGCAGTGCTATATAAAAGGTGATGATGGAGACAGACCTTTAAGGTGCGATATCAGAAGGCTTGACAACAAGGAAGGCCGCAGACTTGGCCAGATGTTTGTATTTTCTGATATATCTCTGGAGACGGATATGCTTACAGGATTTCAGAAATGGGATAGCTTCCAGAGACTTGCCATGGAAGAAGTGGACCATTTTACGTTTCCGGTTGGAGTGGCAATATGTGATATCAACGGATTGTCTGTGATCAACAGCACGCGCGGTAATCAGGCGGGTGACCAGAGGATAAATGCACTTGCGGGCATCATGAGAAAGAACTTTCCGGAGAGAACATATTATGTCAGGGGGATTGATGCGCACCTGATAGCACTTTGCAGTCACAGCAGTGAGGAAGAGATGGCTGCATGTGTTGAAAAGGTCAAAGAACAGTATGATGGAAGTATACAGTATGCAGTGGGGGTGGCTGCGGATGAGGGACAGAGCATAGTCGCTGCAATCATTGATGCAGCAACAGCCATGAAGACAAAAAAGCTTGTGGACAGTGAATCATCGCACTCAGATATGCTGACATCACTCATAAGGGCTCTTGAGGAGTGTGACAGCGATACTGAACAGCATGTGCGTCGTACACAGGAGCTGGGGGCTGAGCTTGGCAGACGAATAGAGCTGTCAGATATCCAGCAGAGCAAGCTGGCGCTGCTTTGTCTGCTCCATGACATAGGGAAGGTAGGAGTTCCTATGGAGATACTCAACAAGCCGGGAAAACTCACGGATGAGGAATGGAAGATCATGCGTTCCCACGTTGAGAAGGGTTATGAGATCGCCATGAGCAACACAGAACTCAGACAGATCGCGGAGGAGATAAGGCATCATCATGAGAGATGGGATGGAAATGGATATCCGGATGGACTGAGCCGTGAAAGCATACCGGTTCTGTCACGTGTGATCGCGGTGGTCGATGCATTTGACGCAATGATCAATGACAGACCTTACAGAAAGGGTATGCAGATATCAAAAGCGATAGAAGAATTAAAGAGCTGCGCGGGCAGCCAGTTTGATCCATATATAGTTTCTGAGTTTATCAGGCTTGTCTCAGAGAAGTATGCGAATTCATTGGAAAATGAATCAAAGCAGAGGGCTGCTGATGGTGGTGTCGGTGCAGATGGTAATGGAGAGAATGTTGGTGATCGAACAGCCCCAGGAGATGGTCTGGCGGACTCTGATGGTGATGGCACCAGCACAGACGATGGACAGACAGAGATCCTGATCATGGCGCGCAGACAGAAGGTGGATTCTTCTGAATATGGCAAGAATGCGTTTCGTGTACATACAGTAAAACATAGCAGATATCTGGTGGATGAAAACTGGAGGATCATATCTGTAGACGATAATTTTGAGAAACTTACGGGTTACAGCAAGGAGGACATAGAGAATAATATCATAACCCAGATCGACCTTATACCGGACGAGGATAAAACAGAATATCTCTGTCAGGTAAATGCGAATCTGGCAAAGAGCACATTTGTATTTCAGGAACACAAGATACATCGGAAGGATGGCAGGGATATATATGTATTATGCGCTGGAAGAATGTTTTATGATTCGGCACTTCAGAAAGACAGAGGAGAAATAGTAATAGTGGATGTATCAAGTACATATGCCCTGAAGATGCTGACAGATGCGGAGCAGAATAAGGCGGATGTGAGACTCAGAAACTGGGAGAATACCTATCGTACAGATCCCCTCACAGGACTTTTGAACCATGCGGCATTTAGAAGTGACATGGAGCAGAGACTTCTTGAGTGTACGCACACAGCGGTGATGATCATGATGGATGTAGACAGATTCAAGCAATATAACGACACCTACGGACATCACAATGGCGACAAATATCTTGTCCTTGTGGCACAGACACTGCAGGCGGCACTCCGCGGTGATGACCACGCATGCCGTATGGGTGGTGATGAATTTGCAGCCATGCTGTTCTTCAACAAGAGTGTGTCTGATGATGTGATAAGGGAACGTGCCCAGCAGATATTTGACAAGGTGAACCTGACTGTGAAGGCCACAGAGGGAGGAACAGGAATCTCCATGGGTGCGGTGATCGCAAGAACTGAACTGACATTCAACGAGATGTATGAGGAGGCGGATAACGCCCTCTATGATGTTAAGGAGAGTGGAAGAGGCAGGATTGAGGTGAAGAGGCATGGGGAGTAGATCGTATATCTTCAACATACTTCATAAAGATCTTCACAAAAAACTCCACAAAGAACCTTTGCTTCCTATGAGTCTGATCTTGTTTGCCGTAATTTTGGCATATTCTTTTCGACTTATTGGAAGAGGAAGTTTCTATCCTACTCTGTTTTCTTATCTGCGTAGTTTCATTTATATCGGGCTTTATGCCGCCTGGGGAATTTCAATCCGCCAACGTATCGTGCAGAAACAGGTCGGACAATATCTGGTAGGCGTTTCGGTGCTTTTGATTTTGTGGTTTACCTTTCGCTCAGCAAAATACTTTATATTCTGGCAGCCGGTTGCAATAAGATACCAGTGGTATCTATTCTATCTGCCAATGCTGTTTGTACCCATGCTTGCACTGCTGATCGCAATGTCTCTGGGCAAGCCCGATGAATATAAACTGCCGAAATCTGTCTGGCTATTGCCTGCCGTTTCGGGAGTTTTGCTTGTTCTAGTGCTTACGAATGATCTACATCAATTAGTTTTCACATTCCCTAAAGATGCGGATGTCTGGTCTGATGCAGATCATGGCTACGGTGTGTGCTATTTTGCCGTGATCGCATGGCAGGTGTTTTGTGCCGTAGCAGCGCTTATCGTTATTCTCTTTAAATGCAGGTTAAAGAACGGTCAGCATCGTTATCTGCCCGTAATTCCATTTGCGATATCGCTGGCTTATCTTGCATTGAACTATGTTGGTACGCCATGGCTGAAGCATTTATTCGGTGACGTTACGGCATTTCAAAGTCTTATGTATATGCTCGGTTTCGAGGCTTGCATTGCCTGTGGATATATTCATTCCAACAGCCGCTACGCAGATCTTTTTGCCTCATCTGTCGGCACATCGGCAGAAATTACTGACAAAGACTTCAACATTCGCTATGCAGCGTTGAATATCGAACCTATATCAAAGGAAACAATGAGAAAAGCCGAGAAAGCTCCTGTCACAGTAGACGGTGGGCTGAACGTACACACCATGCCCATCGGCGGTGGTTATGCGGTATGGACAGAGGATGTGTCAGCGCTGCTTGCTATTAAAGAGGAATCAGAAAGCCTTGCGGAAGAGCTTGCCGAAAGAAATGAGATTCTTCGCTACGAATACAGGCGAGAGTCGAAACGCCGCAAGGTGGAGGAACAAAATCGACTGTACGATCTATTGCAGTCAGCAACACAAAAACAGATCAACCGCATTGCGGCATTGACACAGGAATACCGGCGAATCTCAAAATCTGATACAGACAGAGTCAAAATGCTCCTTGCCGAGATTGCCGTTTTATGCAGTTATATCAAACGACGTAAGCACCTGACACTGCTTGCTGATAAAGATTATGAGGTTGCCGTCAGCGAGCTTGAGAGAGCTTTTTCCGAATCGTTACAGACATTAAAGCTTTTAAATGTACGCAATACTCTGTATGTGGACAGCGAACTTTCCATGATTTCGGACAAAAACGCTGCTGCGATATTAGATTTTTACGAAGAAGTAATTGAAGCAGATCTTGAAAATTTAACAAGCGTGCAGATAAGCCTAGCAAATATAAACGGATTGCGACTGTCGCTAAATGTCTGCTGCGAAGCCGACCTGTCTATTTTTTTAAATAAAGGTAACGTTCTTTATGAAATGGACGATGACGCAGGATACCAGCATCTTGTATTTATTATTGAAGGAGGTGCCGCCGTATGAGTGCCTTTTCTTCACTTCCGGTCTTTTTGCAGACCTTAATACCACTTCTGCTGTTTGTGGAAGCTGTGCTTGAATTGGGACTTTTTATATATCAACTCTCGCATCATTCAAAATCACATGATAATTTACCGAGTCTTGTGATTTTTGTGTTTTTGCTTACGCTTTTGTTCTCGGTAACTCAGGGAGATCCGTTCGAAGGCAAGGATGCATTTTTATTAGACGCGCCTTGGCTGATTTTCATCACGGTAATTTTACTTGTTATTGTTCATTTTGCCTTTGCTCTGACGAGAGAGTATCGCCGACGAAAGAATATGCTCTCCCCATTTTCCGTTAAAGATGCCACTGACAAGCTGCCTATGGGATTGTGCTTTGCCGATCCAAACGGGCGTATTGTCCTTTGCAATGACCGTATGCGTCATCTGTCGTTTGCGCTGAGCGGGCATGAGTTTCAGATTACCGAAGATCTTGAAAAAGCGTTGGAGCATTCTGATAAAAGTATTATCGTTAACGGCGATTGTTACATACTGCCCGATAAGACAGTTTGGCAATTCCGCAAGCAGCATATAACCGTTGACAATGATGAAAACTGGCTTCAAATGACAGCGCATAATGTCACCGAACTTTATAATGGCAACGTTCGTCAAACTGCTATTAACGACGAACTGAAAGAGGTCAACCGAAAGCTACAAAAAATGTATGAACGAATGGCCGATGATATAAAAGAAAAAGAAATTCTTGACCTGAAAATACATATACATGACACAATCGGAAGAAGCTTGTTGACAATTCGTGATATAATGGAAAGCGATGAAAACACTGATAAAAAGCTTGAGGCTTTACAGGAAGCAACGGCAGTGCTGACAAGCGATCGAGTGACAGCCAGCGGAACGATGGACGAGGTCGTTCAGACGGCAGAAATTCTCGGTGTAACGGTGATGATGGATGGATGCCTTCCGGCCGATTCACTTGCCGAAGAGCTTACTGTTGTCGCTGCGAAAGAATGTGTAACAAATTGTATCAGGCATGCCGGAGGCAATGAGGTATATATCAGCGTAAATGGGCGGAAGGATGTGTTTGATATTACGATAACGAACAATGGCGCTGTACCGTCGGGCCCTATTAAGGAGGGCAGCGGACTCTCGTCGATTCGCCACAGCATAGAATCTGCCGGTGGAGAAATGCACACTGCATATAAACCACGATTTGAATTGCTGCTTATCATTCCAAAGGATGTGTCAAGTTTTATATGAAAACCTGACATGCAGCACCAGCTCTCTCCAAATACGATTATTAATGAGCTGATGTTCAATAAAAGGAGAACGATATATGATAAATACAATACTGGTTGAAGATGATTTATATATTCAAAAGCATTTTGCCGAGCGGCTGAAATCAAACGAAGTTTTTCGCCTTGTCGGCGTATATCGTGACGCTTTTGAGGCAGAGAAAAACTGCAATTGTTCAATACAGCTTATTCTTATGGATGTGCAAACACAGCACAAGCACTCTGGTCTTGCCGCCGCAAAACGTATAAAAAAAGCTTTTCCAAATATCAAAATAGTAATTGTAACCTCGCTTGTCGACCCGCAGGTATTGGAACGAGCAAAGACAGGTGCAGCAGACAGTCTGTGGTATAAAGACCACGGCACAGAGGAGCTGATAAGTGTGATAAAGCGTACCCTTGCAGGCGAAAAAGTATTTCCTGACACCTCTCCTGCAATTGAAATGGAAGGCACAATGTCCGATACATTCTCGCCCCGGCAGCTTGATATTCTCCGCTTATATATAAAGGGCTTTACATATCAGGAGATTGCCGATAAATTGGGCATCTCCAAAAACGGTGTGCGCTGGAACTTGGACGATATGGTTGAAAAAGGTGGCTTTGAGAATCGAGAAGCGTTGGTTGTAACAGCTATTGAGAACAAGCTCATGGTGACCACTTTAAAAGACGAATAGATTAAATGAACCCCTTGGCTGACATGGTCAAGGGGCTTTTTTGTGCCAAAAAGTCAGGAAAGTTCTGAAAATAGTTTTTTCTGTTACTGGCACAAGTGCCAGTGACATACTTCAAAAAAACCGTACAATAGAATGTGTAAGACTATAGTTGTGAGTAGAAAGGGGGAGCGATGAATGTTGAAATATAACAAACACATTATAACCCTGCTGATGGTTTTAATTATGCAAGCCTTGGTTTCTGGATGTGCGGTAAACCTGCCAGATGATTCTAATCTGACCAAAGACAAAACAACCGCCGCAACCACAGAGGCAACCACAGAAGCAACTACAGAAACAACCACAGAAGCAACTACAGAAGCAACCACAGAAGCGACTACAGAAGCAACTGCAGAAGCAACTACAGAAACAACCATTGAGGCAACTACAGAAATGACCACAGAAGCAACTACAGAGGCAACCACAGAGGCAACTGTGCAAGAAGACACCGATTTATCAAGACTTCAAAATACAATTCTTGATAACAAAGAATCGGTTGGGATTGCCTATATCGGTTATGTCGGTTACGAGGCTGATGAGGAAGAAATCCTAAATTTCGTAAAAGACAGTCAGTATGCGGATAAATATGATTTTCTCTGCGGTGCGCCCCTTGTCAATGTGGGTGGTGCAGAGCTTTATGCGGTAGTTGTTGCCGATACAAAATACAGTGTGTCTGTTTATCAGGCGGAAATAACCGATAATGGTGAATATTCTGTAAA